>JAJZOA010000231.1 GCA_021852225.1 Planctomycetota bacterium | reverse complement strand
CATTGCCGTTCCAGAGGGGCGGATATTGCCCGGCTGGCGGTGCAAATGGCCATTATGAATCCGGATATTGCCTGCACGGTGGTCGGGTCCGCCAGCAGTGCCAACATGCGGGAAAATATCAAATGGTGCGGCGAAAAGCCCGACGCGGCACTTCTTTCTGAAGTACTGGAAATACTTAAGCCGGTGCACAATAAAATATGGACCAGCGGCAAGCCTGAATACAACTGAATCAGCCGATATTTTAAATTGTCAGAACTTCTGGAAAAATTCGATGAGCCTCAATATGAAAATAGTGGTCCTTTCCCAACCGGGTCAATTCAGGATTAGTCAATCTGAAAAGCCGGCCGCCCCCGCGGCCGGTCAGGTGCTGGTTCGCGTGGCCACCATCGGAATCTGCGGAACCGATATGCACGCCTATCGCGGCAAACAGCCTTTCTTTTCCTACCCCCGCGTGTTGGGTCATGAACTTGGTGTGGAAGTGATGGCCCTCGGAGACGGTGTTAACCGCGTTAAGATCGGCGACCGCTGTGCCGTGGAACCCTACCTGAATTGCGGGCAATGCATTGCCTGTCGCCGCGGAAAATCGAACTGCTGTGTAAAACTTGCGGTGCTGGGTGTGCATGTGGATGGCGGTTTTTGTGAATACCTGATTCTGCCGCAGGAAAAACTGCATGTCTCGGCGAAATTGTCTTTTGAACAATTGTCTCTGGTGGAAACACTCGGCATAGGGGCCCACGCAGTGAACCGCGCTCAGGTGACCTCCGACGAATGGGCGCTGGTTATCGGCGCTGGTCCGATTGGTCTTGGCGTCATGCAGTTTGCGCGCGCCGCCGGCGCCAGGGTAATCGCACTGGACATCAACCCGGCGCGTCTGGATTTCTGCAGAACGCAATTGGGCGTCGATGCGGCCGTTCTGGCTGGTGAACAGGCGGCTGCCGAAGTTTCCAGCATCACCAATGGTGACATGCCGACGGTTGTGTTTGATGCCACCGGAAATGCCGCTTCCATGATGGGGGCGTTTAATCTGGCGGCCAGTGGCGGCAAATTGGTGTTTGTAGGCCTGTTTCGCGGAGATGTGACATTTGCCGATCCGGAATTTCACCGGCGGGAATTGACGCTTCTTGGCAGCCGAAATGCCATCGGCGCGGATTTCACCAGAATTATTGATCTGGTGGAACGCGGCGTGGTCGATACCCGTCCATGGATTACGCATCGGGCGTCGCTTTGGGATATTCCTGAAAAAATGCCGCAATGGCTGGAGCCCGCGGCAGGAGTGATCAAGGCTGTGGTAAGCGTGTAAGACGGATGGCGACTTAACGGGCCGCTCCTTCGTGCCTGCGCCGCTTGCGCGTTAAATGTGAAGTAAAAAGTTCGGAAAGGAAAATGTCATGGAACTCGCAAAGTTCAGTTGCGGTATCGGAGACCGCTTTGGCCGCCAGGGACAGGCTCAACTGCAAGCCTTCATTGATTTTAAAAAATCAACCGGCATTACCCTGACCCCGGTCTGGAATAAATCCAACCGTGAGCACACCATTGTTCACACAGAGCCATCTTCAGTGCGGGCTGAAGCGGATGCCGCGGTCAAGGCTCTGGGATGGAGCGGTCCGTACCATGTGGATGCCGACCATATCAACATCAAAACTGTCGATCGGTTCATTGCCTGCAGTGATTTTTTTACTATTGATGTCGCCGATCTGATTGGCAAACCGGCGTCCGATGGCGAACTGGCTGAATTTGTGAAACAGGCTCAGTCGCTGGCCGGCAGGCTGGAACTGCCCGGGCTGTCCCATGCAATGACAATTACCGATGCGGACATTCGTCGCGTTGGCGCGACGTTTCTGGGGGCCGTTAAAGAGGCGGGGCGCGTTTACCGGCATATTCGGATTCAGCGCGGCGAAAATTTCATCCCGGAAATTTCAATGGATGAAACCGATTCTCCGCAGGCACCTCCGGAACTTCTGCTGATTCTGGCCGCGATTGCCTGGGAAAAAATTCCAATTCAGACCATAGCGCCAAAATTCACCGGCCGCTTTAACAAGGGGGTGAATTATCAGGGAGACGTGCGGCAGTTTGAAAAGGAATTTCGGGATGATCTTGCGGTGATTGCCTTTGCCGTTGGCAAGTTTGGCCTGCCGCGTAACCTTAAGTTAAGCGTGCATTCCGGCAGTGATAAATTCGATATTTATGAGCCTATACGCCGCGCCATTCGGGACACCGGAGCGGGACTGCACGTAAAGACCGCCGGTACCACATGGCTGGAGGAAGTGATTGGACTGGCAATGGCCGGCGGCCGCGGACTGGAAATAGCCCGCGGTATTTATATATCGGCTCTGGGGCGAATGGATGAACTCTGCGCGCCATATGCCACGGTCATTAGCATTGATCGAACCCTTTTGCCGACCGTTGAACAGGTCCGAAACTGGAGCGGTCCGGAATTTGCCCAGGCGCTTCGTCATGACCCGGCGTGTCCGCACTACAATCCGAATATGCGTCAGCTTGTGCATGTTGGATTCAAGGTCGCCGCACAGATGGAGGCGGAATATCTGTCCGCCTTGGATGAATTTGCGCCGGTTATCGCCAACGGGGTGAAGGAAAATATTCTTCACCGGCATCTCGAGAAAATATTCAAAATATGATTTCGGCGATGACGGCGGAGCGAACAGTTTCCGATCTGTCATTTTCCTCCGCGTACTGTTTACCCCCAGGATGGTGATTCAAATTGGAGTTCACAATGATGGTTCGTACGGTTTGCCGCGGAGTAGCTTTTTGGATGGCGGCTCTCTCGCTGGCGGCACTTTTTTCAGTGACATGTGTCGCGGCGCGAGCCAATGACGATATTTTCCCGCCTCGGACCGCAGCGGCGTCTTTTATTCATTTTGATGGCCGTGGATTCATTATTAACGGCAAACGCACGTATGTGCGTTCCGGCAGCTTCCATTATGCCCGTGTGCCACGCGCCTTGTGGCGCGACCGGCTGGAAAAAATGAAACGGGCCGGTTTCAACACTGTGCAGACCTACGTATTCTGGAATTACCAGGAACCGCGGCCGGGGCAATTCCGCTTTACCGGCCGAGCGGATCTGGACGCATTTCTTAAACTCGCCAGAAGCGTTGGGCTTTACGCCACTGTGCGTATGGGGCCATATGACTGTGCCGAATGGGACTCGGGCGGCTATCCCGTGTTTTTAAGATTTATTCCCGGCCTCCAGGTGCGCGCCGATGATCCGGCGTTTATTCACGCTCTGGATAAATTCTGGAAGCGGCTGATACCCATTGTGGCTGAAAATCAGATCAACCATGGCGGAAATGTCATTCTGGTGCAAATGGAAAATGAGGATCCACAGGGCTGGGGCACCGATATGCCTAATGCCTATTTCAGGCACATGTACAACATGACCCGGCGGCTGGGGATTCAGGTTCCCATTTTTTTCAGCGGGCTGCATCATGGTTCAGATCCCGCCGGCAATAAACCCTGGAGCAGCCGCGGCCGAACGTCCCCTTGGTATTCCACTGAAACCTGGACCGGCTGGTACAACTTATACGGCAGAATGAATCCCGGGAAATTCAGATTCACCGAAGACGCCCTCTGGCATAACGAAGCCTTTGGCGGCAATGGCCTGAATCTTTATATGCTCGTGGGCAGTACGAATTTTGGGCATTGGAACAACGATGAAATGCGGGCTTCCTATGACTACGCCGCCGGCATCGGTCAATTGGGTGATTTGCGACCGTTGTATTACCGTTATAAGCGCATCAATTATTTTGCCCGTTCATTTCAGGCGGTTCTTGCCGACAGTGACAATGCCACCGCGCAATATGCGGACTTTGCCACCGGCAGGTCCATTCAGGTATACGCCCGCAAAAGCCCCCAAGGCACGCTGGTGTTTTTGGCCAATACTGGGAATGTCGCGGCTGCCGCGCATTTAAAAGGCGGGGGCGTATTACACCTTCACCCGGCAGAATTCGTGCCATTGGTGCGCCATTTTGCCATCAGCAAATGGGTGAGCATTCAGCAGTCAAGATCGCGGATTTTAAGTGTGGTTAAACAGGGTAAATTTCTGACGGTCATTCTTTATGGCGCGGGCGAAGGAAATATTGAATTTAAGGTTGGTTCGCCAGACACGGTTGGCGCGCTGCCGCGTGGCTTTAGCTGGAAGAACAAAGCGGCGGGTCTGCTGGATTTTAATGTGTCATTCGCGCAACTCATGTCTCACCAGCGTTACACCTCCATTATGGCGGATGAGCCATTTCAACGCACAATCAAAATAGGCGCGCACACGCTGCGGATTTTTTGTGAATCTTACCGGCAGGAGCATGTCACCTGGCTGGCGGGATACCATGGGTTAAAGCAGATTGTGATTGGCCCGACTTATGTGGACCGAATCGCCACGCGGTCCGGTGCCATGGCTTTGCGGATACAGCAGTTTGATCGCAAGGCACCCAATATCGCGGTGGTTTACGGTGCATCAGCCGAACCGGCTGTATTGGAAGGGAATCCGCCCGGCAGTGCGGGGCAAATTCCAGCGATACATTTCACGCATTGGCAAATGCACACGCTTGTTGCACCCGCGGCGGCAACCTACAGCGACGCTGCCTGGGTCAAGACTCGCCGCCCGCGGCAAATGGGGTTTGACCATGGCTATCCGGGGGCGTACACGTGGTATCGCTGCGCATTTAACTGGTCTGGCCCGCCGCAGAAAGCGGTGCTTCCGCTCTCCCATTTCGCGGATTGGGCCGCGGTATTTTTGAATGGGCAACTTGTCGGGCAGGGTACCGCGCCAATTAATCCGCGGGTTCACCTGATACCCGGAAAAAATACGCTGGCCATTTTTACTGTGAACAATGGCCGCAATAAATTGTTTGCCTATATCGGCCCCATACGTGATAAAGACCGCATGGGGTTATGGGGAACGGTCAACCTTTATAAAACCGCCGAATCGACCGTTCTGTCGCATTGGCGCATGAAGCCGGTTGCTTCGTTGAAAGCCGGCAAGGCCATGATTGCCCGCAACCACCGCGGGGGCCATTGGAAGCCGGCGGTCGTCGGTCAAGACGCATTTGACGGCCAGCCGGGCTTTGCGTGGTTTCATACCCGCCTGCCAGCGATTCCAGCCGGATATCTGGCTTCGGCCAAGTTTGATGATGTGGACGACAATGGATGGATATATCTAAATGGTAAATTAATCGGCTCACATCGCGGCTGGGGGCGACCGTTTACGGTGTCGCTGGCCACGGCCCGTCATAACGGCGCCAACAGCTTTGACGTGCTGGTGCAAAACACATCCGGAGCCGGCGGCCTTATGGCAAAGGTGGTTCTGCATACTGACCAGCCGCTGGCCGGAGTCGGATCGCGGCCATTGACCCCCTGGCGAATGCGCGGCGGTCTGGGCAATTGGGCAACACACTGGCGTCCGCTGGGGGGCCATGCCCCCGGTGTTCCCTGCATGTATCAGGCTCATTTCCGCATGCCTAAAATAAAGGCCGGAACAACTGGTCTGCGTGCCCATCTCGTTTACCGTGTTTCGTGGGGACATCTGTTTGGCGGTGACGCTTGGATTAACGGCCATAACCTTGGGCGTTACCCGGACCCGCAGTGTCGGCGAGGATTGTATATCCCGTCGTGCTGGCTTAAATCCGGAACCAATTCGCTGACAATTCTGGATGAAATGGGGGGGCTGCCGGACCAGGTCTATCTGCGGCCATCACAATCCGCTTCGCGATGGGTGGGGTGGCTTAAACCTCGAAAATAATTGACTCTGGCCTTCTGGTAGCGTTTGTGATCCGGTAATCTCGGCAGCCGTGTTCATCGGAATTTCAATCGGATAACCGCGCGTTTCCAGGCTGAAAGCAGCCGTTTTCGGCAACCACGACAAATCCCGGTCCATTGGTGTAGAATAACTGGCGACAGGAAGGGTGGTTTGAAACGGAAAGGCAGGGTTTGTTATGGCGGATATGAAGCGTTCCGGCAGGAAATCCGGGCTGAAATCATCAGAAAAGGCTAAATCAGAATCGGTTGGCGGCGCGCCGCCGGCAAATCCGGATGGACTTGAGCCGCATGAAGCTGCGCAGGACCAACCGCGCGTCAATTACAAGGTGGTCGGGTTTGCTCCACCCTCTACAGTTGTCGCCGGCGGGATGGGTGTGGGTAACGCTGGAACACCGATCCGCAGATCTGTGGTGGTCGGTTCGGTACAAAACGCTCGTGGCGGGGGACCCAAGGTGCCGGAACCGGTTTCACCCATTTGGCCCGGTCCGCCGCCAATTCCTGCGCGCAAGCCGGTGGAGAAAGTTCCGGAAACCGACGCCGGAGATGCCTCGGACGATTCCAAGCCACTTTTGTTTGAAGTGGCGTGGGAGGTCTGCTGGCAGTTGGGTGGCATTTATACGGTTATGCGCAGCAAGGCACCTTCCATGGTGGCCGCCTGGGGAGAGCGCTATTGCCTGGTGGGGCCGTACAATGCGGAAACCGCCGCTGTGGAACTCGAACCCTGCGAGCCTGTCGGAATAGTGGCCGAGGCCGTTAAAAAGATGCGGGAACTTGGCGTCACCGTTCATTGTGGCTATTGGCTTATCGAAGGCCGACCTCGTGTGATTCTGCTGGATTACGCCGAGGCGTTCAATCGCCTGGGTGAATTTAAATATATGCTTTGGAAAGACCACGGCATTCAAACCTACGATGATGACGGCGATACCAATAATGTTGTCGCGTTCGGATTTCTGACGGGTCTTCTGTTTCAGGAAATCGCCCGGGCGAACAATGGCAGGTTGCAACTGGTCGCTCATTTTCACGAATGGATGGCCGGTCTGGGCCTGATGCGTCTGGCATTTCTTAAACTTGCTGTGGCCACGGTGTTTACCACCCATGCGACGCTGCTGGGGCGGTATCTGTGCACGGATAATCCGGATTTTTATGCCAAACTCGATACGATCAATCCGGATCATGCCGCCGGGCATTACCGCATTTATCCCCGCTATTGCATTGAACATGGCGCCAGCAACTGCGCGGACGTATTTACCACGGTTTCCGATGTGACCGCACTGGAGGCGGAAAAACTGCTGCACCGCAAGCCGGATGTGGTGACCCCGAACGGCCTGAATATCCGCCGGTTTGAAGCCCTGCATGAATTTCAGACCATGCACCGCCAGTACAAAGAGGCGATTCACAGCTTTGTGGCTGCCCACTTTTTCCCGTCCTACACGTTCGATCTTGACCGCACGCTGTATCTGTTCACCGCGGGGCGATATGAATACACCAACAAGGGAATTGATCTGTTTATTGAATCACTGGCGCGGCTGAACCACTGGCTGAAGTCCGGCGGGATTGATATGACGGTTGTGGCGTTTATCATTTCGCGGGCGCCATATAAATCTATAAATGTAGATGTATTGAGAAGTCAGGCGATGTTCGATGACCTGAAGCTGACCTGCGAACGCGTGTCCGAGGAAATGTCACAAAAACTGCTTTCCGTGGTCTGCACCGGGCGTCTGCCAGAGGGCCAGGAAATGCTTTCGCAGCAGGCGCAGGTGCGGTTGAAACGCGGGCTGCATGCCTGGCGGACCTGGCGCCAGCCGCCGATTGTCACCCACGATCTGTGGGATGACGCCAACGATTCGGTTCTGCAGAAACTCCGTGCGTGCAGGCTTTTTAATGCCAAAGATGACCGGGTAAAAGTCGTTTTCCATCCCGACTTCCTTTCCGCGACTTCGCCTCTCATCGGTCTGGATTACGATCAGTTTGTCCGCGGCTGTCACATGGGCGTTTTCCCGAGCTATTACGAACCTTGGGGATATACGCCTATGGAATGCGTGGCCAGCGGCGTGCCCGCGGTGACCAGCGATCTGGCCGGATTCGGCAGCTATGTCAGCAAACATATTCAGGACCCCGCCAATAACGGGCTGTTTGTGGTCGGCCGCCGTTATGCCAATTTTGACCAGGCGGCGCATCAATTAACTGAAATTCTCTTTAATTATGCCCTGAAAGAACGCCGTGGAAGAATTGAATTGCGTAACCGGGTGGAACGACTCTCGGAGTATTTTGACTGGAACAATCTGGTCTCCCATTACGCGCACGCCCATCGTCTGGCTCTGTCCCGGAAGTCACAGGCCGCGGTGTAAATCAACTTTCCGGTATCAGGCGGTTCGGTCGGACGTGCCCGGCGGGACCGCGGCTGGCGGACCATGCCCGCATGACGCCAGAAAAAATCGGCGGGGCAATGGCTCATGCCTCCGCTGTCGACTTGAGAGCCGCAATGATCTCCACACTTGCCGAGCACCCCAGACGATCCGCACCGGCCTTAAGCATCGCCATTGCCGTGGGCAGGTCTCGAATGCCACCGGACGCTTTCACGCGTAGACCCCCGGCATATTGTTTCAACCATTGCACGGCCTGCACGGAGGCACCGCCCGTGGGATGAAATCCCGTGCTGGTCTTTACGAAATCCGCGCCTGCTTGCCGCGCCGCCCGGCATCCGAATTGAATCTGTTGTTCCGTCAGAACAGCAGTCTCAAGAATAACCTTCACAACTATTTTCGGGTTCACCCTCCGGGCCTCGCCGACCACTCGGGCCATATCATCCTGTGCTTCGGCCATATTTTCCGCCAGAATAGCCGGCAGAAACGCCACCATGTCCACTTCATCGGCCCCGGCCTGTGCGCACGCCGCGGCCTCGGCCGCCTTTATATGTGAAAAGCCGGCGCCGAGTGGAAATCCGACGCAGCCGCAGGCGGCAGGCCGATTTCCGGCCTGTCCCATGCCGCCGTCGTTATCGAGAAGTGTTCTAACCAGTGGAATCCACCGCGGGTTTACGCATACCGCCGCAAAATGGTGTTCTATCGCCTGGTGCACCAGCCGTCGGATTTGGACTTCGGTCGCTTCGGGTTTGAGCAACGTGTGGTCGATTAATCCGGCGAGTTCAATTGGCGTCATCATGTGGTAATTCCATGCAGACCGGTGGATAACATTGATCAGGCGTCCTGGCGGGCGGTACCGGCATGCGTCTGCATCGGTATATCGGCACCTCGCCGGGCATAGTTCATTCCGCCAAAGGCGGTTCGGATTTTATCCATATAAATGTAAAATACGGGTGTGACAAACAGTGTCAGAAATTGAGAAAACACCAGTCCGCCAATCACCGCCAGCCCCAATGGTCGGCGGGTGTCGGCGTCCGCTCCGGTTCCCAGCGCAATCGGCAGCGTGCCGAGCAGAGCGGCCATGGTTGTCATCATGATGGGGCGAAACCGGATGGAACAGGCCTGATAAATCGCCTCGGCGGGAGAAAGGCCCTGCCGCCGCTGGGCATCAATGGCGAAATCGACCATCATAATGCCGTTCTTTTTTACCAGCCCTATCAGCATAATCACGCCGACAAACGCATATAAATCAAGGATTTTTCCGAAGATTATCAGCGTCAGCAGTGCCCCAAGGCCCGCGAATGGAAGCGCGGTCAGAATGGTGATCGGATGAATGAAGCTTTCATACAAAATACCCAGAACCAGATAAATCACCACCACGGCGACCAGCAGCAGCAAACCCATGTTAATGACGGCCTGTTGAAAAATCTGTGCCTCACCCTGAAAACTTGTGATAATCTGGGGCGGCAACGTCGCTTTGGCTGTGGCCTTAATTTCACTGACCGCTCTGCTTAGTGAGTAATCGGTCGCCACGTTAAAGGAAATTGTTACGGAAGGCAGAATTCCGGTCTGGTTGATGATCATTGGTCCCAGGCTTTTCGTGACCCTGGTAATTGCGTTCAGTGGCACGAGTTTGCCGGTGTTTGAAGTCACATACAACAGCCCGAGATCCGCCGGATTGCGCTGATATTTCGGCTCGGCCTCCAGTATAACTTCGTATTGCGCCTGCGGATCGTAAATTGTGCTGATTTGTTCAGCGCCGTAACTTAGGCCCAGCGCATCTTCTATTGCCTGATTGGAAACTCCCAGAATCTGGGCGCGGTTTTCATCTGGAACAATATTGACCTGTGGCGTCTTGATCAGCAGGTCGTTGTTAACTTCACGCAGACCGGGCAGTGTGGCCAGTTTTTCCGTAAATATGGGGGCGTATTTGAATAAGGCGGCCGTGTCCGGTGAAAGCAGTGTGAACTGATATTGCGCCTTGGTATTTTGACTGTCGATTGTAATCGGCGGGAGATTTTGCATATAAGCCCGCAAGCCGACGACGCGGCTAAATTTCGGTCGCAGGCTGCTGATAAACTGATCTGTGGTAAGCGGGCGATCGCCGGAAGGCTTCAGGTGAAAAAACATCATGCCGCCGTTGCTGCCGCCAAAACGGCCGCCGCCGGCCAATGACATGAAGTTATCCACATTGGGATCATTTCCCACCAGAGAGGCCATGGCTTTCTGGTGGCGCACCAGGGAATCAAAAGAAATGCTCTGGGCGCCCTGTGTGGCCACCATCACATGTCCACTGTCACCGGCGGGAATAAAACCCTCCGGAATAACCACCAGCAGATGCAGCGTCAGCCAGAGGGTAAGTGCCGAGCCAATCAGGACGATCGGGCCGGCCCGCAGCACACCGCGCAGCATCCAGAGATAGAGCAGGCGTGAGGAATCAAAAAATGTTTCCATGACGCGATAGAAAATATTGTGGCGGCGGCCACGCGGGTCCTTAAGCATCCGGCTGCAGAGCATTGGCGTAAGAGTAAGGGATATGCCTCCGGACATCAGAATGGCGGTGGCCAGAGTCAGGGCGAATTCGTTGAGCAGCCGGCCAATAATCCCACCTAAAAAGATGATCGGTATAAAAACCGCCACCAGCGAAAGAGTCATGGAAATAATGGTAAAGCCTATTTCGCGTGAGGCGTTTAGCGTAGCGGTCATGGGGTCTTCGCCCATTTCTATGTGCCTATATGAATTTTCCAGCATGACCACGGCGTCATCCACAATAAATCCCACCGCCAGCGTAAGGGCCAGCAGCGAAAAATAATCAATTGTGAAATGAAGCTCATACATCACCCCAAATGTGCCTATGATCGCCAGCGGCATGGCCAGAAACGGTATAAGCGTGGCCCGCAGCGTTCTTAAAAAGCAGAAGATGACCAGTGTCACCAGCACCAGGGCCAGCCCCAGCGTCAGTTTCACATCATAAACTCCCTGGCGGATATCCAGCGATTTATCATACATGGTTGTGAGTACAACCGTGGGCGGAATGCTGGACTGCAATTGCGGAATAATCTTTTTAATGTCATTGACCACTTGAATGGTATTGGCGCCGGGTTGCTTGGAAATGGCCAGAATAATTGCGCGGCTGAATTTGCCGTTGGTGTAATACCAGGCCCGTGTTTTATCGTTGGCAACGCTGTTTATGACATGTGCCACCTGGTCCAGCCGAACCACGGCGCCGGTGGCGTGGTTGGTTTGAACGATCAGCGGCCGATATGCCGCCGCGTCGGTCAACTGACTGTTTGAATAAACCTGATATGTTTTGTGGGTGCCCCAAAGCGTGCCCGTTGGCTGGTTGACATTGGCCGCCTGAATGGTACTCACGAGCTGGTTGATCCCAATGCCGCGTTCCGCCAGGGCCTGCGGATTGACCTGAATTCTGACGGCGTAAGTCTGGGCACCGAATACATTCACCTGCGCTACGCCGTTGACTTCAGAAATGGAATCTCCGAGCAGGTTTTCCGCATAATCGTCTAGTTTGTACATGGGCATGGTTTTGGAGGTAAGCGCCAACAGCAAAATGGCCTGAGCCGCGGGATTGACCTTCTGAAACGTGGGCGGATTGGGCATATTATGCGGCAACTGGCCACCCGCCCGTGAAATGGCCGCCTGCACATCCAGCGCGCAGTTGTTAATATTCCGGCTCAGCGAAAAATTCAGAGTAATAGAGGTGCTGCCCTGCGAGCTTTGGCTCGTCATGGATTCCAGGCCGGCAATTTGCGTAAATTGCTTTTCCAGCGGTGTTGCCACGGAAGATTCCATGGTTTCCGGATTTGCGCCTGGCAATGAAGCGCTTACCTGAATAGTCGGCCGCGCTACATCTGGCAAGTCGCTGACTGGTAGCTGAACGTAGGCCATGAGTCCAAAAATCACCAGAGTGACCATCAGCAATGTGGTGGCCACCGGGCGGCGTATGAATAGCTCAGATATATTCATGGCTGGCCTCTGGCCTTCGTGGTTGGCGACGGGGTGGTGGATTCAGGCGGCCCGGCGGCACCCGGCGATTGAACCTGGCCCGCCGCGGGGGCTATCAGGCCTTTTTTTACAATTTCCACCGGTTTGCCGGGAACAACGCTGATCTGACCATCGGTGATGACCATCTGGCCAACCGATAGCCCACGGGAAATGACCGCCATATTGTTGTAAGAGAATGCCTCGGTAACAGCCTGCATTTGGGCGATATTATTCTTGCCGACAATAAAAACATAGGATCCATTTTGCCCGACCTCCACCGCGCTGGAAGGCACCACAATTGCCTTTTTTCTCAGGCCGACCTGCAGCGTCGCATTGACATATTCGCCCGGCCAAAGCATCTTGCTGTTGTTGGCAAATGTTCCCATGAATTGAACGGAGCCGGTGGCGGCATCCACCGCATTGTCCACAAAACTTAAATAGCCGGTCAGGGGTGGCCCAATTTGACCATGGGCTTTCACAATGATCGGAAGCCGGGGATTGCGTTTACGCGCCTGAAGAATTTCGGTCAGATTATCTTGCGGAAGAGAAAAGGCGACATAAATCGGCTGCATCTGGTTAATGACCAGCAGATTTGTGGTGGTCGCCTGGACGGTTTGTCCGGTGAATGCAAGCAGGTTTCCGGCCCGGCCATCCATTGGGGAGCGGATGGTGCAATAGGCCAGGTTGATTTTTGCCGTTTGAATCTGCGCCTCGTCCGCTTGAACCTGCGCGGCGGCGGCTTGTGCCGTATATTTTGCCTGCAGATATTCTGTGGGGGAAGCTGCCTTTAATTTAAGCATCTGCCTTTCCTGATTGGCTATAACGCTGTTATTGCTGGCGATGGCCTGGTCCTTTAACAAGGTCGCCCGCGCCTGTAATAGAGCTGCCTGAAAAGGTGCGGCATCCAGCTTAAAAAGTATTTCCCTCTTTTTCACGTTTTGTCCTGGTTTCACCAGAACCGCGGCCAGCCGACCGCTCACCTGGGATTGCAATGTGACACTGGCCACCGGCTGTACCACGCCAATATTGGTTAATTCCACCGGAATCGGGCGCGTGGATACCAGGGTAACCCGTACGGGTACCGGTGGAGCTGCGGTATGGGGTGTCGATTTTTTCTGACAGCCGGTTGGCAAAATGGGCAGAAAAATAGTCAGAAGGCCAACTAACAGTAACCGGCAGGCAGCTTTGCCGCGGCGGGAGGATTGGAAGAATGCACAACGATATGGCAAAAGAATTTTCTCCATTCAGCCACGGTGGGGGGGGCGGGCGTCCCGCCCGCCGTGGGCGACAATGTCGGGCAAGATGCCCGACACCCCCAGCTTGGGGAAAACAGGGGCAGCAAATCGGGGCTCCTCCATTTTCGCCAAACCACGCTGTCGGTGTAATACCGCCGTCCAATGCGGTGTATAACGCCTGTCATTCTACGCGGTTGCGGGCTGAATCGTCCAACAAAAGAAAGATGACGGAATGGGGGACCAGGGCAAATTCATATAGAGTGCCATGTATATCAAGTTTGATTTTGATAGCGTACCTCACGCGTCAGCGGATGTTATTGGGGCAATCAATGTCTGGCGACGGTGATTATCGGAAAAAAGGG
>JAJZOA010000277.1 GCA_021852225.1 Planctomycetota bacterium | reverse complement strand
GATTCCATGGATGTATCTCTACGGCGTAAGCACCAACGACATGGGCGGCTCGCTTAAGGCCCTGTTGGGGCCTGCGGTGGAAAGCCTGTCACCCAATACAGTCACACGTCTGATCTCTCAATGGCAAAGCGAATATGATCAATGGAATACCCGTTCACTGGCAGAAAAGAATTATCTTTACATCTGGGCGGATGGGATATATTTCAACGTTCGGCTGGGAGAAGATAATACCGCCTGTATCCTGGTTTTAATGGGTGCGGCCCCCACGGTGCCGACTGCGGTTTTTGGCAGGGAATATGTAGGCGGGACGTTGCCGACACGGCCGCTATCGCGAATTCAAAGAAGATATTCGGAAAGGAACATGATGGAAATCTTTGTTTTCAGTCGCGAAGAAATCGAAACCGGAATTGTGGTGGAATCATCATATGTAGTCATATTCATTCACGACCCGAACAAGCCACGCC
This sequence comes from Planctomycetota bacterium, assembly GCA_021852225.1. The sequence continues at coordinate 13,341 of JAJZOA010000277.1, read as the reverse complement.
CCAGAGTCAAAAAGCAGTCCGGCCGGCGTGATGTGCTGTATCTGGCATTTGACGATGCTCAACCATCAGCTAACGCGGAAATTTCGCCGGAAATTCAATTGATGACACCCGCCCATGCGAACCAGATCCGGAATTTTGTCCGCCGGCACGAATCCGATATTGGGGCGATTGTGGTGCATTGCGAACAGGGCATGTCGCGAAGTCCGGCGGTGGCGGCAGCCATCAGTGAGGCCCTGGGTCTGGACGCGAACCGTTTCTGGCGGCATTACGCTCCCAACACCCATGTTTACCGCACTTTAAGCGATACATTCGACAAAAACCCCATATCCTGTGGCCAATAATCGGTTCCAAGTTGCCAGGCATGCGGCGCGACCTTCTGGCCACCCCGGCAGTGAAGCGGCCCGACGGGGTTGGTGAAGTCCAGAACATTCATCCAGTGCATAGGCGAAACCTGCGCAAAGTACCAAGGCACACAACTGGCTGCTGCGCGGGGCGTGGAAGACTGGACCTGATTTTAAGTGACAATAACTCAGGGCCGACCTGGCAGTTGCTGCTCGCCGACAAACTGAAAATAGACCTGCCTGCGCCATAGCGCGAGATTCAGATTATCACTACGGCAGGAAGGTCAGCCACTGGTGAACCGGAGTGGTTTGCGGCGGATGCTGCAATTCAGGCTTGGTGCGGCCGCAGGTGGAACCGCTGGTTGCAGTTCGGCCGCAATGTGCGGTTGCGGTGGGTTCTTCACCGGCGATAATACCTTTCAATGGCCAGAAAGACATACAGCAAATTTCGTCAGCAGTGGTGGAAATATGCCGAAATCGCGCGGCAATTGCGCAGCGGCCAGAAATGCACCATGCGATCATTAGCGACCGCATTGGAAGTGAATCCGCGGTCGGTGCGGCGCTATATTGGTGTCATGTGCGAAGAACTCGATGCACCAGTCGCGTTTGACCGGGTATCCGGCAGCTATCGGCTTACGAATACCACATGGACAATGCCTGCCAATATCTGTCTTGGAGTTGCTGAACTTCAAACGCTGGCCGTGGCGGTTCAGGCAGTTCGGCCCGTTATACCGGCCCCGCTGACCGAGCAGCTTGATAAACTGCTGGCCAAATTGCTGGATGGACTGCCAGAAGTTGAACGCGAAGAAATCCGCCGAACCCAGGGGCAGATTGAATTTGTTCCCGCGGCCATCCTTTCCAAAGGGGTCGAGTGGGTTGCGCCGCTGCTGCATGCCATTCGAGAAGAGCGGAGTGTGGATATGTCTTATTATGTGCGGACTAAAGATTGCCAGACCCAGCGCCGATTCGATCCGTATTACCTTCGCAATTACCAGGGCACCTGGTACACCGTTGGCTATGACCATCTGACACAATACTGGCCCATTTTGAACCTGGCGCGTATTGGCAGCCTGACGTTATCTGAGGATATTTACCAGGTGCGGAAATTCAGTGCGGCGGATTATTTCAAGGACAGCCTGGGCGTGATGGTGGGCGGCACGCCCGGGCCTGTGCGGCTGCGGCTGACCGGCTATGCCGCAAGCACGGCAGATGAACGCATTTGGCCATCGGGCTTTACCTACCAGGCGATCAAACCCGATGAAGGAATTCTTTCCGGCCATTTGGCCAATCTGACAGACCTGCTGCACTGGGTTTCTTCATTTCAATGTGAAGCGGAAATTTTATCAGCGGAAAACCGGTCCGAGGACACGCGGTAAGCACGCCGCGATACAAGCCATTTTAAAGTATTGCGTCCGCCCGGACAGGATATTCGCGATAAGCGAGCGGGCAAAAACACCAGCCAGAATGCGCAAGTTTTTTGTCGCGATGCCTAAGCGCTTTGGCGGCTGTTACCTGCTTCCTTTGGGCATTTCATCGCCCTTCCGCGGCTGCGTGCCGCCCCGGCGCTTCATAATTTTGTCAAACGCCGCGAAGTCCGCACGTGATTTCCGATCCGCAAAGAACCGGGCTGTTTCAAACGCCGAGACCTTCTCGGCCACGGCCATGACCACGAACTGGTTGATGCTGGTGCGATCTTCCTTGCTTAACCGCGCGACGGCCTGTTTGAGGGATGATGGCAAACGCAGGGGGTATGTAGCGGTCTGTTTCATGGCTTGATCCTTGTTATGACCTGCCTGGGAAGCAGTAACTCCACTGCAAACCTGGAAGGCGCAGCCCCAAAATCACGAATATTAAATGTGACGATGGCATCAGCGTGGCCATTGACAGCCGCCTCAAGTACTATCTCGTCATCTGAATCGCGCAGCTGTGGCCGCCAGAGAAAATGTGTCTCCACAGGTTCGACCATGGCGATAACGGCTGACAAGAAGACGTCAATTTCCCGGACAGCCAGCCCGGATTCCGTGCGATGTTCCAGTTCGTGGCAGACTGATTCATATTCCAAAACGAGTGCCACATTGGCCAAAAGTGTCACCCGATTCTGTCGTGCCGCACGCAAAAGAGCCGCCGACGCCCCCCGTGGACTTCGCATTCCGGCAACCACCACATCCGTATCGAGCACCAGCTTCATATCTTTGATGATATCATATCGCCGATGATATGACAATGCCGGCGCAAAGCGGCGACAATCGCAATGCGTCTGGTCCTGATACAGGTTGGCGCTTTTGCCAGCCGTTTATCCGCGTGATTGGTGCCATCGGCGGTTAATTCGTCGGGGTTCCGGGTACCATGGGACGGCATTTGAGGCTGGTTGTCATCACTTCAAACATATCCTGCGCAAAACTCAGACGAATTAACGCACACATTGCCAACTGCGGTTCCCAACATGTTTCGCGTCGGACAATAACTGTCCGCTTGGCGCGGTACATATATTTTTCTGATTGTTCGGATGTGCCAAGGGAAGTTCTGTTCTGGCAGGCGATATGCGCGTTTCAGAGCTTTATATCTGCAGCTATTGCCGCAAGGTTATCAAGACGGTGTCCCACCCGGACCCGCTTTGGGTTCCCTGTCCGGTTGGCTGCCCCGCGGCTTTGTATCACGATTGGGTGAGCCATGGTCCGGCCGATCCGGCGGTTCTACTGTACTTAAGCCGTCTGCCGGTTCCCTCCGCGAGGGTTGCCGTGCATTCGGCCCAACTGGCACGACACCTGAAACCTGTGGCACAGCAGATTGCCATGTTTAAGTCCCGAAAAGATCGCCAAATGAAGAACTGTAAACACTTTCATACCGAATGGAAGAAAGAACAATTTTCCCGGGAGGTTAGTTATATGCAATCGGTTCAAAAGCTGTTAATGGAAAATCCTGCCATGATGGAGCATCTGCCTGACCTGCAGCGGGCGGCTGAAGCTATCCGACAGAAATACCTGAACCGGTACTGGGCTGCGTTACGGCGCAATTTGACAAGCAGCGGCCTGATTCTGGGGGCAATAGATTTCAACGGTTGGATCGTGTTCGTTCCAATAACTATCAAGGCCAAGACCACCGCGAAGCGTCAATCCAAAGTGATCGCGACAATATGGTGCAACCAACTGGGCGATGAAATATGTATCAGTCAGACTTTACCCAGCGATATGGGTGATGCGGTCCGGATAATTCTGGATAGCCAGATGAATCGGCATGAGGGCTGGCGTGCTGCCACGCTGTTGCCAAGTCCGCATGCAAATAACACGCTGATTCGGCTGGTGCAGAAGCCCGGTGAATTAAAACAAATGGCAGGCAAGGCTGGCAGCATCATCCGCCAATACCTTCAACGCGCCAAAACGCTGCCAGGGAAAGGACAGCATTGAGGATTGAATACCATTATCGTTTGCGAAAGCGCATATTGCAGCGTCATGTTTTAGCCACAGCGGGCAGCACGCAGAGTTTATGGATCGCGCGATCCCAATGCGTGTCCAGGGCGCCCCACAGATGAACTTTCAGGTTGAAAGGTGGCCACACATGTTCAAGTATCTGCATTTCAAGAAGTTGTCTGCCAGGGCAGTTGCAGGTGCATTATCAATACAAAGTGAAGGTGATTCGGGTTGCGTATTGATAGCCTTGGCAACCGGAGACTGCAGCGGCTTGCGGCAAATGAAAAGGTCGTTACGATTGCGTTGAATCAAATTGGCGAAACACTATCGTCGCCGACGGAGAGAATGAATGGATGCGGATATGCAGGAACTTAAAGCGAGCCTCGGCCCCGTCGTCCCCATGCTGGCTTATCTTTATACCGAATTAAGGTCCTATGAAAATCGTTGCCATTGATTTTGAAACTGCCAATTACAGTGAATTGAGTATCTGCTCGGTAGGCGTTGTCGTGTTTGAAAATAACCGGCTTGTCGATACCTTTTATTCCCTGGTCCGGCCGCCCAAAGGATATGGCTGGTTTCGGGCTGACTGGATAACCGATTGCCATGGCATCAGCCATACCGATGTATATAACGCCGCGGAATTCCCCGCTGTCGCGCCCGAAATATTCACCCGGCTGTCCGCTGCGGATGTGGTGGTTGCCCATAGCGCCCGATTCGATATGCGCGTGCTACGCAATACCGTAGATCATTTCAGCCTGCAATGCCCGGCGTTTGATTATTTATGCACGCTGACCTTGAGTAGGCGCGTCTGGCCGGGTTTGAAGGCGTACTCGCTGGACGTGTTGGCCGCCCATATCGGCCATCAATTTGATCATCACAAGGCCCAATCCGACGCCGAAGCTGCAGGCCGCATTCTGTTGGCGATGATGACAGAAAGAAACGTTACCACGCCGCATGCGCTGGCGGCGACGGTTGGCGTTCGGCCGCTGCCGCTGCCAGCCGGGATACCGCGGATTAGTGAATAATTTGCGAGCATTGGATTGACACATATAATATGGGCGTGAGCGAACTCGTCCCACGCTACCATTCGCACGACGGCACTATTTGCTCCGCGGAGGCCTTGACGGTTAAGCCCGCCGTTCAACTTAACAGGTGGACTGCACACAACGGTTGGCAGATATCTTGACCCAGGAGCAAAATCGTGGAACCCGCAAATGTCCATACCTTATCGTTAAGGCAAATTGCGGCTTGGCAATTTCCGAAGTTGGTAAATTGTGATCGGGAGGAACTGCCGATCATAGTCGGCATTCCATCTTTGCAGCGCGGGGCAGTGTGGAAGCCTGCACAAATCGAATTAATTTGGGATTCAATATTTCGCGGTTTTCCCATTGGTTCCCTAGTCGTTTGCAACCTTCTCGAAGAGCAGAAATCCCGCCCGGGGAAATATGGCAAAGGTTGGGACCAAAAATACTTGGACCGCCACCTTTTGGACGGACAGCAGCGATGCAATTCCATCGCTCTTGGTTTCTCGGATCCATTTGCCAGCGATGAGACCGATTCTATATTGTGGCTGGACATTAACCCTATACCCAAGGGTCTAGGCGATACGAAAATTACGCGACAATTCCTATTCCGTTTGACCACTAAACCGCATCCTTGGGGCTATAGAATTGATGACAACGCAGCCCCCGTAGCAACGCTAGGGGTAGGGGATATCCGCGTTGCGCTGGAGAAATATCGGTGGTCAACAAAACCGGTGGATGAAAACTATGAGCGGCCACCCGCTAATAAAGCGTGGCCCTTAAAGCTGAAGCCCCTGTTCCCGTGGCGTGGTTACTTGAAGTCGCGGAGGAACAGGAAGGGGAATCGCTCTGGAAAAAAATCCTACGCCGCTGCCAAGCTCGGCTGGAGAAGGACAAAAATGCGCTATGGGCTGGCAATGCCATTAAGGTGATCAACGAAAAGAGCGAAACCTTGGCGCAGATCGAAAAAGGCCTGAAAAGGGCGCTCGGGCTGGGTGTGGTGGCGTTGCAGGTGCCCGATGACGCAGTTACCGAATCCTCGAAGCAGGATATTTCAAGTGTTGAACACCTGTTCCAACGACTTAACCGCGGTGGTACCGTGCTGGATGGGCCAGAACTGGTCTACACAATGATCAAGGCTTATATGCAGGGCGTCGAATCTACCCTAGAGGAGATGGAGATTAAACCCATGGCATATTCCAGCCTGGCATTATTGGGGACGCGGGCGGCACAAGCACAAAACCAGTCCAAAAAGCTTCCGCCAACACTTAGCGTAACCCTGCTCCGTGCATTGGCGCGAGACAAGAGCAAAGAGGCCGAATTTAATATCATCAAACACTATTTTGGTCTTCTGGAGGGCACGAGTGATCCCGATGGTCCTTACCTCGAGCGCGTGATTCGCCAAGTGGATGATTGGCTGCTTTGGGACAGAGACACTAATCAAGCTGGCCTACCCCCTGTGCTGCGAACCAATATTGCACAAAACACTCCTGACGTTTACTTGCTGCTAATGATTTTAGCGCGCCGCGCTCTCGACGATAAACAATCTAATGAGCAACTGGTGGCCCTGTGTCGTCCAATATTGGGCCTTGCAACAGCTTTGTGTTGGTTCGGGGATGATCGCCCTGGGGCTGTAGAAAAGCTATTTATCCATTTTGCCAGCAGACCACTTGTGCCAGACTCATTTTCTGGGGTGCTTGGGTTGGTCCAGAATCTCGACCGAGGTCGGCGTGGCGTATTGCAGCTACAAAGACCAGAAATGTTGAGACAAACTATCACGATGCCGGACGAGCGGAATCTTCCTGCGTGGAGTTGGTGGCGAAGTCTCATCGAAAAACCTGCCAATGGAGATGAACTTGTCCAACGGAGGCGACAGGAAAGCATCTGGCCATTTATCGAGCGACTAAAGGGAAGTAGGGATTTGCTTATATACGCGCAACGTGAGTGGATGGCAATACGCTTCAGAGGTTTTGATCCAGCCAAGCCCGAAGCCTTGGAAGATTGCAATCGTCCATGGGATTACGATCACATTCTGCCACAAAATAGCTTCAGCAATCTTAAACCCGCCCCCAAGCTAATGGATGTTTGCAGAGAATGGGGGCGGACGATCGCCAATCTCCATATTTTGCGATTCGAAGAAAATCGCTCTGCGCAGGCCGAGCTGGCCAGCGTGAAGATTTCTCATGATCACCTACGACTGGCTCGCATGGATAATCCCCATGATTTGCGTGGCAACTTTTCCCTTACACGTGAAGATCTCTATTCATCTAATCACGGAAAAGTTCTCAAGTTTGTTGAAGGTGCACGTGATCGCCTAATTTGCATCTACACCGACTGGTTTGAATCGCTGGGTATTTCCATTCTACTAGGGGATCCGAAAGAGTGACCTCTATCGTTCTGTTCGCGACGCCCGGACGGAGCAATAATTTTTAATGCGGACCATAACTGTCCGCGGCGACGGCCGATTTGGCGGCACGACGATTCTCCATGTAATCGCGCTCGGCATCCGCTCCAATACTCACGGCGAGCAACTGCCGCAGTGGCACGGACGCAAAATCAATGCCGTTCTCCACGGCGGAGATATTTACCACGCGCCAATGGGAATAAGCAATGGTCGATTGCATTGTCACGGTCAACGGGCCCGGCGGTGAGGTATGATAAAAGCGCCCGGGATTCTTTCATCCAAAGTCGCCAAAACGGTGCCATTCGATTGGGCGAGCTGCAATAAATGTCCATCGGTAATCTGTTTAGCGGTCTTGGCCCAAGCGGGTAAGCGCCTGAGGTCCAGCGTGTCCGGGATAAATTGAAGGGATAAGGGGGTAACACTTTTCAATCGCACCAGAACATTCCGTGCCTCCGTTACGGTCAATCCATAAGCGGGCGACTGGGCGGTACCAGCCGTTCTCCCACCATTGGCGTTCCTTCGCGCTTTTGCGGTTTTATTTTAAATCTCATAAGGACATATCGCCCAAGAACGCAATGTGATTTTTCAATGGTGATGCGGCAACGGCGTGGACCAGCCGTTTGTCCGCGGTAATCATGACTCCCGAAGCCCGCGCAGCCAAGGCCAGATAAAGGCAATCGTAAATACTCCGATCAGTTCGCATGGCCAGTTGCAACGCGGAATCCGTCAAATCAGAGGCGGGAGTCTTCATCAGCGGCAAGCCGTCCGCATCCGCCAGCAAGTCCATCGCTTCGTTGGATTCCATTTCCCCCCGTCGGTGCCGCTTCCATATAACACTGGCGACTTCAACGGTGATAAAATCCGGAGCACAAAGCGTGGCGGCGCCGGAAAGTATTTTTCGTGCAATCGTCGCATGTTCTTCCGCAAAAAATGCTGCCGCGACCACACTGGCATCGATAATCAGCGTTTTCATCGCGCACGATCCGCACGGATGAGACCCACGCTGCTGGAGAATCTGCGGCCCGCAAGCCGGGCATCCCATCGCTCAAACATTCTTGCTACCGCGTCCCCTTCAACTCCGACGGACCGTTCAATAAGCATGCGGGCCTCTTTCTGCAAAGATCGTCCGCTGCGTTTGGCATTACGCTTGAGGCGCTTAACCACCCCGTCATCCAGCCCGCGAATGAGAATATCCGGCATACAACACCCGACCTTTCGTAAACCAACATCATGATAGCGAAACGATAGCATCATGTCCAGCCTGCCCATTTGTGCCGGCGTTGACGATTTTGTCCCCCGTGCCGCGGGGGCAGGCAAGATGCCTGCGTTACGCGCGGTCACGGGGAACGCGAAACGGTGACATCCATCGTTTTCAGGTTTGCACAGGCTTTTTGGCGACCGGGCGGGTTAAAACCGGGTTTTAAGGACATGCGGAAATCTGCCTGTTGTTGCGGCCACCGGAATGGGGCACTTACCTTCCGCAAATCGATTTGTCGGTCTACTTGGATTCCTTGATAAGCCGTGGATCGAAATTGATTGGCTGTTTCGGGCTGATCATGATTTTTGAGAAATCACGATGCGATGGGTTTAAAAGGTAATTCCACTCGCTGGGGACAATTACGCTGGGCAGCCGCAGGACTGCCGAATTTCCGGTGGTGGCCCACGTATCGCCGATTTGCTGGTTTGTTTTTAGCGTCGGCGACCTGCGCCAGGTCCTTGGAAGTTCGGCGGGATCAAATGTTGTTGCCAGCGATTCGTCAAAAGTTACTTCGAAAATCACGTAGCGTTTCAATAAATCCGGAGCCTGTAAATGCACCAGCATTTCCAGGATAGCCAGCGAAGCGCTGCTGGCGGTGTACACGATTGCCGTCCCTGTGCTGTTCCAGCGTCCGCCGCTGGCTTTGGCTCCGCCGCCGGTAAAAGCGGTGGCCGCATGTTTGGCTTTGGTGATTCGCCAGGCGCGGACGGTCATGTGAAAACCCCGTGCTCCAGTCGGCCAATAAGGCTTTCAACTTCGCGTGCCCCAACTTCGGTTGAGGCGAAGTCCAGCGGAGTTTCTTCGCCCAGGCCGGCCTGCGGGGTTTGCAGCCAGACCCGCGCGGCGGCAATGTCACCCTCAAACAATTCGGCCGCTAATTCAAAAATAGTGGAGGCCCGCCACACGCGGTCGGATTCCTCGGGTTGCAGTTTGCCCTCGTGCTGGCGACGCGTGAGTGTGCGAAGCGGGATAGCGGTGAAACGGGAAATATCGGCCCATGGCAGCTCCGTTGCCTGCTGAAACCTGGTCAGGTTTTTGAATGGAAACCCGGCGCGCACCAACCGCACGATCTTCACTGCATCATTGGCATTAATTCCCAGATTGCGTCTGAAAAAGGTGCGATTAAGGCCTTTGCTCCTTCGTTTGGTCACATGCGTTTGAGTGGTCGGCATGGCAACTCCTTATCTGGCCAATTGGCGCTATTGTACACGCCAGATGGCCGATAGACAAGGCTTAAGTGCGGAGTCGGGGCGGGCGGTTATTGGGCATATCAGTGGCATTGATTCGCCGGGGGTGCCAGCGGTATGAAAACGGATGGATGTGTGGCTATGGGGGTGGTCGTGTTGGTGTCTCCCGTTCAGGCGTTTGCGACTCGCCAGACCGCCCGCCAGAGACGTTCGATAAAAATATTGTCATACGCACGGCCGCGACCGTCCATACTGATCTTGATCTGTGCTTGTTCCAAAGCGCCCACAAACGCCTCCGACCCAAATTGACATCCTTGATTGAGTTAAATTACGCACTGAGGCCCATATTGCCGCATTCGCATGGCGATTGACAACAATGTATCATGAACAGGGTCAACGGATCGCGGCATGTTTAACACTTGCCAATTGGTCCTTATGATGGGACTGTTCCATGCCCAAAAATCGAAAAGCACTCTATCGTATCGCCGGTATTCTTGTGGTCATTATTCCGCTTCTGGTGGTGGATCAGATCTGGATTCGGGTGTGGCGGATTGTTCCAGTGGCTTACGACACCACGCGTTTGACCAAGCCCCTGGAAAAAGATGGCCAGGTCGATTACCTGGCCGCCTTAAACCGGCAATCGTCAATTGGTGTTACACAGGCCAACAATGCCCTGCCGCTGTTAATAAAAGCCGTCGGCCCGAAATGTTTTCCTCCGGACATTCCTGCAAATCGGATTATCATGTCGCGGCTGAGAATGCGACCATTCGGGCCTCATACGCCAAGCCTCATCACGTTTTCGAATTGGATAAGTCAGCAGCCGGGCGGTAAAACGACATCCGATTCGCAGATCTGGGCGCTCGAGACCAGACTTCAAACGCATCCGTGGAGGGGTTACGCAAATCCGTATGCGAAGGGCTGGATAAAGGCAAACGGTCGCGCGCTGGCGCTCATTTTCCGCGCCGTAAAAAGACCCCGCTACTATATACCGCTTGTAAGTCAGGATGGCGGCCTTAGCGACTACGCCGGTCCGGATGAAATGACAATGGATTCGCTGCGTAATCTAACTGCCGCCAACGCCATGTTGCAGCTTGGAAGGGGAAATATCCAGGCGGCATTGCGCCAGGCCCGGGCGGTTTTCAGCCTGGGTGAATTGCTGGTTCAGTCTCCGGGCATGATCCGTTACCTGACCGCATTATCAATCGAAAATTCCGCCATGGTCCTGGACCAGGCCATTGGCAATTCCAGTCAGATATCAATACCGCAATTGCGTGGGTTAGCCCGGTATCTGAGGCACCTGCCGCCGGTGCCACCTTTAAGTGGCCCCCTGAACAACGCACGTTATGAGGTTCTGAATGAACTCGAGCAGGCAAACCGATTGGGTCCGGCCACTTTTATTGATGGGCAACATCCGACCGCGTTAAGAACCTTGCAGGCCATGTTTCTACCTATCAATTACGCGAGCCTCATGCACCATACCAATCAGCTTTTCGATGCGGAAATTGCATCCGCCCGCGTACACCCCTTCCGCGCTCAAATAGCCCAACTGGCCAGTGCGGACGCCCGGTTTTCCGCCTATTCAGGCAATGAAAAGGAGAGCCTGACGGGAACAATTTCCGACCCTCGCGTTCGCTTTACAGGCGGTTCTCCCGGGTCACGCTGGTCGAACAATCTGTTCAGACCGCTGGCGGTCGTCATATCCACCCAAGGCCCGCGAGCAGCGGACATGGCAATCCTTCGGGAAACCGCGATATCCATGCGCCAAATCACGGAGGTTTCAGTGGCGCTGGCGCTTTACCGGAAACAGCACGGTCAATTTCCGGTGGGACTGTCGGCTCTTGTGCCGGCTTATATTCATGCAATTCCTGAAGACTTGTTTACCGGTCAACCGCTGATTTACAAGACAAGTGCCCACCACCGCGGGTTTCTGCTGTACAGTTTGCGTCCGGATATGATGCATGGACATATTCATTTTCATAATACACATGCTTATCTGATAAAGGTTCTTGGCGGAAGCTGGCCTGTGTCTGGAATCGGCACGCATAAACGCTAAGCTGCTCCAGACCGCCCGCATGCACCGCAGTTTCGTTTCGCATTCTTTCACCGGAACCACGCTATCGCTGTAATTCGCGCACCAATAGCGCCAGATGGCCAAAATAAACGACCGCATAGCCGGTACAAAAGACCCAGGCAAAAGCTGGATGTTCTTTTGTCGCGGGGCGTCTGTAGCGGCCCAGCCACCGGAAGAATAAGACCCAGCCGGCCATCAGAACCGGGGGAAAAATACACCCAATCCAAATTCGCGCCGCCGGCGAACCACCGAATTCTGACGCCACACCCGCCACTAAACCAATGAAAAGTCCGGACGAAAATGTGGAGAGGATGTTCACTATAAAAAATGAGAACCTGCGCGTCCGCCGGGCGGTTCTAAGTCGCCCCGCATGACCATCAACAATCGCTTTTGTCGCTCGCGCGGCACGCGGTTCCCGCGAAGGGCCGCTCTCCCGCGATTGTTCGCCAGACGAATCATAATCTTCCTGCATAAGACATAGCCCTGTAAACAGAACCGATTGGCAACTTGGATACCGGACCTTCAAGCCGGGCAATTTCACCACCGCCCTGTCGCCACATCACGATGGGGGGCATTGGCCGTCATTACCGATCCTTGGCCGTCAGTTGTCGGGGTAACGGCTGCTCCGCACATCGGACCATTCAAGGCCAAATCGAAAAAGATATTTACGCAGACGGTCCGCGTCATTTGACACCTTTTTCCTGGTGCGCGAGGCTGAATAAAGTCTTCGGCCGGCATCGGACAAGCTATCGGCCTGGCAGCATATTTCAATTACACCCCGCAACTGCAGACGATCAAACAGATCAATGGCTTCAAGTTTTTCCGCCGGAAAAAACGATGCCAACAGATCGCGATTGGCGCATCCGTCTTCACCTTTGACGATCCACTGCTTTTCCAGTCGAAGAATTTCCTTTTCCACAATTTCCAGAGTGATTCGCCCGCCATCAGCGAGCGTCCCCATGCGATTGATACTGGCATTCAAATCACGAAAATTCCCCGCCCAAGCCCCGGCTGGGGATTTGGCAAAACTGATGAATCGCTGGCGAGCTTCCCTGCTGAATGTCACGTTATTGTTCTGGCGCAGGGCAAACTGATCAAGTTCAAAGTCTATATTGGGTTCAATATCTTCAGGCCGCTGGCGAAGCGCTGGCAGACGGAAGGTCCACAAATTAATCCGCGAAAACAGATCTTCGCGAAAGCCGCCGGATTGGACGTGAGTCTGCAAATCCCGATTGGTGCCGGCAATAAGCTGGAAATCGCTTTTGGATTCTTCATCCGCGCCGACGGGCAAAAATCGCTTTTCTTCCAGCGCGTGCAGCAGCATGGCTTGTTCGTCCGGGCCAAGCTCACCGATTTCGTCCAGAAATAATATGCCATTGTCCGCGGCGCGCAACAAACCGGGTCGCGCAGACATGGCTCCCGTATACGCCCCTTTCACGTGGCCGAAAAGGGTGGACATGGCGGCATCGCCGCGCAATGTGGCACAGTTAATTTCCACGAAAGGTCCAGCGATTTGTCTGCGGCTTTTTTTAAGATCATAAATGCGCCGCGCCAGTTGTGATTTGCCAGCTCCGGTCGGTCCCATTAACAGGAGCGGGGCCTTGGAAGCAATGGCCACATGTTCGATCTCCTCCATCAGTTTATTGAAAGG
>JAJZOA010000228.1 GCA_021852225.1 Planctomycetota bacterium | reverse complement strand
TTGACCGGCTGCCAGGCACCGCAGAAGCCACTGTCCTGGCGTGGTACGGTCCAGCACGACCTGCCGTTGTATGGCGACCGCAACTGGATTGCCATTGTGGATTCCGCCTATCCGGATCAAAGCCGCGCCGGCGTGGAGACAATCGTCACCCACCAGAGCATGTACAAGGTGCTGAAGTATGTTTTGGCGGCTGTGGCCAAGGCACCGAATATTCGCGCCCAGGCGTATACCGACAGAGAACTGCAATTTGTCACCAATCAGCAGGCTCCGGGGATCAGCGCCTACCGGAAGAAAATTGACAGAATCCTCATGGCGGCTGGTGTCCCGCATCACCAACGCATGCACATTAACAGCATTCACCTTCTGAACGAAGATGGTAAAATTTATAAAATACTCATACTGAAAACGAATCTTACCATGGCGTATACCTCTGTGTTTCTGCATTTGAAGTGCGGCTACTGGAGCAATGCCGATGAAACCGCCTTGCGAAAAATAATGGCCTCGGCCAAAGCCAATTAACGGGCGAACACCGGCGAAGATGCCGGACATCTCGGTTCAGGCCCTTGGAGTATCGCAGTTGTCCAGAACGATGCCGCCGTGAAATCGATACATTCCAAGCCTGTGCGCGAATGTTCCCGATCCCTATGGCGGCCATTCCTGGGAAAGTTCCAGGCGAGCAACCTCCCAGGACGTTCCCCGTTGGACCCCGCCCGGAATAACCATTAATTCAAGCTCCTTGGATGCTTGATATCCGACGATCTTCGTTGGCAATTGGCTTATGTTTCCGGGGCATTCGCTGACGCTTTGATGGAACTTGGTCGCGAACGGTGCCGGTCGCTGTTCGGCACGGGAGTTTCGACGGCCCACTTCGTTGATGACCCAACCAGCGAGAGATATTCCAAACAATATACGGCTTATTCCGCGTTGGCCAAGGGGCATGCTTTAGACTCCATAGGTAGCCATTAATCTACCGTCATACTGATTTTACCGAGTGCGGTGACGGCGCGGAAGTCACCGTCCGTCCCAAGCGGTGAAAGACACAGGTATTTGGAATCCGGCCTCCCGGATGCCAACCGCATGGTCAAAGTATTTCGACGCATCAAAGGTCTCACGCCGGGGCAGTTTAGAGCGTTTAGCCGCAGTCGCAGCAAGTGATACTTCATAAATCGGCTATAACTTGGAAAAAAAAGACCCTTGCGTTTCACTTGCGTTGAGCAGATACTGCCTTTCAGATATGTGCATTTGGAGTAGCCGCTTTAGTTTTGCAAAGTACGTACATCAAGGTTTGTACCTCCTTATTGCCAAACCGATTGGGTGGAAACATATTGGCTGGCACGGACGTGTTGTCACCCGCACCGCAAGGTGCAACTTATCGGGGTTTCGGATTGATTTTTGCGGTGGTGTTCAGGAGTGATTGATGCCTACAAGACGTGAACTTCTCGCCATTTCCGGTATGGGCGTGCTGGGTAGTGGAGTGGGAATGCCGTTGCTGCGTGGGGCTACAAATCGGGAGTCGAACCTGAAAACGTTCAGCGTGGCAGGAAAGCAAAAAACGGTTCTTTCCGCTTCCAAAGAGGCGGTGCTCTTCGAGCGCAAAGGGCCTGGTTGTCTCACGCACCAATGGTACGGCGGTGACTGGCCGCAATACAATCAGACGCGCGTTCGATTTTACGTGGACGACGAGGCGCATCCGTCGATCGATATGGAATATGGTCTGGGCCATGGTGTGGGCTTTGATGATACCGCCGCTCCGTGGGGCGTGAGGCAAATGGGCATGACCGGCCATGTTGGCGGTTTTTACAATACCTTCCAAATTCCATTCGGGAGGTCACTTCGTGTGACCGGACAGTTGGCACCCGGCGTGCCGGGCAACCCCCAATGTTGGTGGATTATGCGCGGAACTGTTGGTGTGCCGGTACAGATTGCGGGCGTGAATCTGCCACCTGAAGCCAGATTGAAACTCAACAAGCGGGAGAATATCACTGTACCCCGTCTAGATGAATTTACGCTCATGGAGACTCAGTCTGCCGGGGCTTTGTTTCTGCTGGCCATGAAAGCCAGCAGCCCCAACTGGAACTTCATGGAAAGCTGCATCAGGGCATACTTCAGCAGGGCTAAAACTCCCGAGTTGCTGTCATCCGGTTTAGAAGATTATTTCTGCGGAACCTATTATTTTGCCAGCGGTATGTATCACACACCGATATCCGGCCTGACGCATAAAGCCAAGATGGGTGATGCCCATCAGTTTTCCGCCTACCGTTTTCACGACACGGACCCGGTTTTTTTTGAAAAGGGTTTGCGATTAACCGCCCGTTGCGGAGAAGAAATGGGCGGCTGGATTTTTGGAAACCCTCAAGCGACAACTTATACAACTTACACTTGGTCGTATCAATGGTAGTTGGTAAGGGTATTGCCAATGGGCTTCAATTGTGACAATGCTTTAATCTCGATGGTAATGTATTTTAAGGATTTGACAATGAAACCAACCGCGCGTCTACTTCTCTGCACACTGGCTTTGACCGCCATGTTTCTCGGTGGCTGCCGATCATCGGCTGGGCCTGACGCATCCGCGTCTTGGACGGCTACGCTTCATCGCGACCTGCCGTTGTATGGCGACCGCAACTGGATTGCCATTGTGGATTCCGCCTATCCGGATCAGAGTCGACCGGGCGTTGAGACGGTGGTCACCCATCACAACATGTTCACGGTTTT
>JAJZOA010000125.1 GCA_021852225.1 Planctomycetota bacterium | reverse complement strand
GGACTAACCAAGCTCACGCAATGGGCGCAGGAAAACCGCAATTGGCTCGGCCACCGTTACGCCAGTGAAATGGCGCGCCGCCGAGACCGCCAAAGCGACTATACGGCTCTGCGGGGCGACGGGCAGACTGCGGCGAAATAGCCGCGCCGGCCCGGTGAAACCACGCAGCCAGAGGTGTTGCGAGAGGGAATCGACCCTGTTCTTTCGGAGCGCCCTGTTATGACAAACGCGGTGAAAGGCCTCAGCGGAACCGATCAGCCAAAGAGAAAGCGATGGATTTCAAGGTGGCCGGGAAGATTGTGTCTGGCAATCCTGACACTGGGGGCTGTTGGAATCGCCACCCGGCTTCCACAGTTCATAGCCTTGGAGCGAATTCGGCGGCTTGGCGGCCATGTAGGGTGGGGGATCGGCGGCGGCCTGCCCCCCTTTTACCGATTTTGCCTTAATTTTCTGGGAACGCCTCGCTCCGTTGTAATGTCCGGAGCGAGGGTTAGAAACTCGGACATGTGGGTATTTAGATACCTGCCAGGAGTGTCATTCGTAGATTTGGAAGGAACCCACATCACCGGAAAGGGCCTGCGCGTGCTCAACGCGGAGCACGGGATCCGACACCTTGTGCTGGTAGGCAACTTTGGGATAACGGATAGGGGGCTGGCAGTACTTCACCTCTCAAGGCTACCGCAGATTGTGGCCCTTGTGCTGACGTTGTCGCCCAAATTAACCGGCGCGGGATTGGCTGGGCGGCATGATTGCCCCACCCTTAGAGTGCTGAGCGTTGGGGCCTGTGAGAAATTTTCGGATCAGGGCTTGGTGGCCATTCGCAGATTCGCTCACCTGCGGGCATTGGTCGTATCGGGAACAAGCGTCACAAACTCGGGTATCCGGTGCCTCGCAGATCTCAAGAAATTGCGGTCCATTATGCTGGACAACACCGGGGTAACCGATGACGGTCTCCGCTTATTATCAAGGGTCGCAACCCTTCGAGACATTTCACTTTCGCACGACAGAATAACTACGCGAGGCCTGGAATACTTGCGAAATCTTAAGCAATTGCGATATGTAAGGCTCACGGGCGACGGCATCAGCAAAACGGAGGCAAAGGCAATCTTCGGGGCGCATGTACGCGTCGATTTGCAGGAGCCGCCACCGGGTGCCCTGCTGATGGGCGGCGGCTGATAACGTGTGGCGACAATCTTGGAAAATCTAGTGACTTCCGCCTGTGTCTTGGCGGCCAGTCCGGGCTGTGGCACACTATTTTTCATGCCTCGAAAAGTTCGCATTGTCATCCCCGAAGCACCCCACGACGTTACCCAGCGTCGAAATAACCGTCAACATGTTTTCTCGCTGATGACGATTGCTCAGCCTGCCCTGGAATAAAGGCCGAAGAAAATCCAACCAACGTGATTAAGACGATCAAATCGCGTAACCCACCGCGCTTTAATAGGCGGCTGTCCCTGGTATACAGTTGCCCCTGGTCTACAACATCGCGGTATGATTATTCTTGATCCTTTGCAAACGCACCTCGGCGTTTCACGCGATCGTCGCAGCCACGCGATGTTCACCAAAATCCGTCGGCAGTAATTGTGATACCGGCACCGGCAGCGGGCCGGCGCTGCCGGCATGACGAATCGGCTTTTGTTGCAATATCTCCGGCTGATGGGCATGGTTGTACATCTGTTCCATGATACGCGCACTGATCTGCACTTCCAGTACCACCCGATGGGCCAGAGTTTCATAATCTCTTGCCAGCACGGTGGCATATTTTTCAAGAAATGTAATGCCCTTGCTGTCCGAAAGCTCAACGGAAATGACCGCGTGGATCATCTCCCCGAGCATGGTGCGCAAGACCACATCGGTCAGTCGGGCCACGCCCGCGCCGGTTTTAGCGCTGACCGGCAGGGCGGATGGAAATTTAATTTTCCAGAATGCCAGATCATCCGCGGAACTTACCGCATCGGTTTTATTTAAAAGCAACTGCGCTTGTTGATTCCCGCAGCCAATATCCATAAGCACTTTCTGCACGCTGATAAGTTGCTGCATGGCATGGGGATGTGAAACATCCAGCACAATCAGCAGTAAATCCGCATGTGTGGCTTCTTCCAGCGTGGCCTTGAAAGAGGCCACAAGATGGTGTGGCAGATCGCGCACAAACCCAACCGTATCGGACAGCAATCCGCTATGCGCACTGGCCAATCGCCATTGCCGCGTTTTGGTGTCCAGCGTGGCAAAAAGCTTATCTTCCACAAATGTTCCCGCGCCGGTCAGCGTGTTGAACATCGTGCTCTTGCCCGCATTGGTGTAGCCCACCAGGCTGACTGTGAAATGCTGCTCCTTGCGCGTGGATACCTCCCGGCTTTTACGATCCTGCACCTGGGCAATACGCTTTTTCAAATCGGAAACTTTATCGCGTACCAGCCGCCGGTCAATTTCCAACTGCATTTCACCCGGTCCGCGTGCTCCCACACCCGCTCCGGCACCCGAACCAATGCGCTCCAGATGCGCCCACATGTGCCGCAATCGCGGATACGTATATTCCATCTGCGCCAGTGCCACCTGCAATTGCGCCTCATGGGTACGTGCCCGCGTGGCGAAAATATCGAGTATCAATTCACTGCGATCCAGAATTTTACATTCACAAATCTTCTCCAGATCACGCAGTTGATTGGGGGACATATCATTATCAAAAATCACCACGTCCGCATGAAGGGCTTTGA
>JAJZOA010000100.1 GCA_021852225.1 Planctomycetota bacterium | reverse complement strand
AAAATTCTGCAGGCGGCTGTTGAACGAAAGACCGCATCCGGTGGTTGATTCACAACCTGCCGCGATCGGGCTAGTCAGGTAGACCGAATTTATAACGAAGAAGCTGCACTAAAAACATTTGACGGCCGAAAGACAGCCCGGACCCGAAGCGGGTATTAGAAGGTCCTTCGATGATAATGTTCGCATTGTTACTGCCGGGATACTGGAAATGAATACCCGATGTATACACGCGCGATGCTCCGGTAATCGTGATTTTCTTTTCCCAGCCCAGTTTGCCCACTCCGGCAAAAATAGTCAGGTCTTCGCTGCGGGCGGTTAATTCCACTTTGCCCGCCACGCACAGGATTGCAAAGCTCCAGAACAATATGGAACCAAGTAAAAATGGAATCCCGAAAAGCGACATGACCAGGTCGAATTTGCCCGCAATAATTTGGCTGCCGTAAATGCCGCCAAGTGAACCACCCGACCAGACGCACATGAACGGTATAAGAAAAAACGCCACGGGTGAACGTGTGGTTGCGCCGGCTGTCCAGCCGTCCATTGTCTCCCGGTACCAGCACCCTTTGGGCGGGTTGGTGGTCGGATCAAACCTCGGGGGTGTTTTGGTTGCGGGCACCGCGCCGACCAATTCACTAAGTTGATAGGCATGGCTGCAAGCGCGGCAAAAGGCCACATTGTTCGCCACGTTCACGTCGGTATCACCCAAGGGTGCCCCGCAATTGGGACAAACCAGTTGCAAACAGCAAACTCCGAAGGAATCGAATAAAGGAATGTCACACCCAACACAATGAGGCCGCTGGGGATCGAACCCAGGACCCACAGATTAAAAGTCTGTTGCTCTACCAGCTGAGCTACGGCCTCAGAGATTGGGGCACCCGATTGAATTCCCAATCGAGAGCAACGTATTTTACGCTTTAAGCGGTGATTGGCAAGACGGCGGCAAAAAAGCCAATTTTTCGACTCCATCCGGCGGCTAAAAGCTGCCCGCCGGTCCGGGCCGGGGATTGCCGGACTTGACGAACGGTTAATCTCCTACTATTCTTATCGGAATAGTTCCAAGTGGTTGGAGATGTGCCCATCCCCTTGGACTGTCACCCGGCAGGAGCTACACTTTGCAGAATATGCAGGAATCATCCAAAACCGCCATTATCTCCGGTCGTGGCAAGAGTGACGCCCCCCTTACCCATTTGCGCGAACTGGAAGCGGAGAGTATTCATATCATTCGAGAAGTAGTTGCCGAATTCGCCAATCCGGTCATGCTGTTTTCCAGCGGCAAGGATTCCTCTGTCATGCTTCATCTGGCGCGGAAGGCTTTTTTCCCCGCCAAGGTTCCCTTTCCATTCCTGCACATTGACACCACCTGGGACTTTCAGGAAGTGTATCGGTTTCGGGATTCCCAGGTTGCGGAATTTGACCTGAAATTGCTGGTGAACACCAATTGGGACGCTATTAAAGCCGGAATCAATCCCTTTGATTCGGGCAGTGTGAAATACACCTATAACATGAATCTGCAGGGGTTGCTGCAGGCTCTGCGGCAGCATCAGTTTGACGCGGCCTTCGGCGGCGCCCGCCGCGAAGAGGAAAAATCCCGCGCCAAGGAACGCATCTTCTCCTTCCGCGACCGGCATTATCAGTGGGATCCGAAAAATCAACGGCCTGAAATGTGGAATCTGTACAACGCCCGCATTAACAAAGGGGATTCCATTCGGGTGTTTCCGCTTTCCAACTGGACAGAGCTGGATATATGGCAATATATTCATTTTGAAAAAATCCCCATTTGTCCGCTCTATTTTGCGGCTCCGCGGCCCGTCGTACGTCGCGATCCGCAGCTTATTTACGTAAATGACGACCGCTATCCTCTGCACGAAGGCGAAAAGCCGGAAATCAAAATGGTTCGCTTCCGTACCCTGGGCTGTTATCCACTGACCGGGGCGATTGAATCTCAGGCTGATACCCTGGAAAAAATAATTGAAGAAATGCTGTTGTTCCGCCAGTCGGAACGCTCGGGCCGCGCCATCGACCATGACGAACAGGGGTCCATGGAGGCGAAAAAGCGTGAGGGATATTTCTAAGCCGTCCGAAGGCCTCACTTGCGGCGACGGCAGCCGCCTGGTCCGACATTCGCATTGAACACAAGGAAAGCCCATACCATGACCGCCATTGAACAGGCTCTGAACAACGAAGATATTCACAGTTATCTGGAGCGCAACCAGCGTAAGGAAATGCTGCGCTTTTTAACCTGCGGCAGCGTGGATGACGGAAAAAGCACGCTTATCGGGCGACTGCTGCATGACACCAAAATGATCTATGAAGACCAGCTTGCCGCCATCCGCCGTGACAGCGTGAAACACGGCACCACCGGCGGCACCGTGGACCTGGCCCTGCTTACCGACGGCCTTAAGGCCGAACGGGAACAGGGCATCACCATTGATGTCGCCTATCGCTATTTTTCTACCGACAAACGCAAATTCATAATCGCCGATACGCCCGGTCATGAGCAATATACCCGTAATATGGCAACCGGGGCTTCCACCTGTCAGTTGGCAATTATTCTGGTCGATGCTCGGCATGGCGTTCTTGCCCAAACGCGCCGCCACAGCTTTATTTGCTCGCTTCTGGGCATTTCACATCTGGTGGTGGCCATTAACAAAATGGACCTGATGAATTTTTCCGAATTGCGCTTTAATGAAATTAAGGCCCAGTATGCCGCCTTTGCCGAACGGCTGGAGATTCGCGATGTACATTTTATTCCCATTTCCGCCTTGAATGGCGACAATGTCGTGGAGCCGAGTTCCCGAATGCCCTGGTACCAGGGGCCTGCCTTGCTGGGACATCTGGAAACCGTGCATATTGCGTCTGACCGAAACATGGAAAATTTCCGTTTTCCGGTGCAGATGGTGCTGCGCCCCAACCTGAATTTCCGTGGCTTTGCCGGTACGGTTGCCTCCGGCGTGGTGCGTCAGGGCGATCAGGTTATGGTGCTTCCTTCCGGCCGGCGCAGCCGAATAAAATCCATCGTCACACTGGATGGCCAACTGGAATCCGCCCAGTGCCCGATGGCCGTGACGCTTACGCTGGCCGATGAGGTGGATATCAGTCGCGGAGATATGCTGGTGCATCCACAGGATCCGCCGCATTTTGGCCAGGAATTTACCGCCCGTCTGGTCTGGCTGAATGAAAAGCCAATGGATCCGGCCGGCAGCTACCTGATCAAGCAGACCACTCGTACCACGCCTGCTGAAATAACCCTGCTCAACGGTATTGATGTCAACACACTCGAAGACCGTCCGTTGGAAACGCTGCAGTTGAATGAAGTCGGCCTGTGCGCTATTTCCACCACTCAGCCGATGGCATTTGATGCCTATCAGCGCAATCGCGGTACTGGCTCATTTATCGTCATCGACCGCATGACCAGCAATACCGTGGCCTGCGGCATGATTCTGGAACGTGAACAATCCCATGGTGCCGCGGATCCATGGGGTGAGAGTTCCCGCATGGAATTATCCGGAAATCAACCCGCTTCCCGGATTTCTCCGGCGCGCCGCCGTCAGCGGCTGAATCAGCATCCGGTAACCGTTTTGCTGACTGGCTTAACTGGTTCCGGAAAAGCCACCCTGGCCTATGCCTTGGAAGAACGTTTGTTCAACGATGGGAGAATTGTCACCGTGCTGCACGGTCAGGAACTCCGCCGCGGCTTGACCAGCGACCTTGGCTTTGGTGCCGACGACCGCTCGGAAAATCTCCGTCGCGTGGCCGGACTGGCCAGAATTCTTAACGATACCGGCCTGATTTGCATCTGTGCCCTGCTTTCGCCCCATGCGGCGGTGCGCGAAAAAGTCCGTCGGCTGATTGGACCGGAACGTTTTCTGGAAGTCTGGCTTTCCGCGCCGCTGGAAATATGCAAGCAGAGAGACACTTCCGGCATTTATCGTTTGGCCGAGGCTGGCGAAGTAAAAAATCTGCCCGGTGTCAATGCCACTTATGAACCGCCCACAAAGGCCGATCTTGAAGTTCCCACGCATCTGCTTTCAGTGGAAGAAAGCGTGGAAAAAATTGTGCAACTGCTGCAAACCCGCGGCTATATCGGCGAACTGTACCCACAAATTTAATTCCGCTTTTTTCATCGCCTGGCCTGCTTAATGCGGATGCTTCATCGATTCAGGTGGGGCGGTCGGGTCTGATGAAAAACTGGCCGCTTTGTGTGCTTGTCGCTTGCAGTAACATTATGAAGCTGTGGTGCCCGGATATCGCGGCAGTCTCATTTGCGGTTTGATGACCAATAACCCGCCGAATCACTGACGACACGGATGAAACGGATGGGGTACTTTACCGGCAGGCGGTTTTTACAACATATCCCCGTATCCGCGCTCTTACCGAGTATTTCGGCTTCATTCGTGGAGCTACAGTTTCCCCGGCGTACTGCGAGGCGGGCATACGCCGTTAAATACCATCTGAAGGCTGACAGCTGTCCCGCATGTCGTTCATGAATCAGCAGCGCACCAAATGGGGTGAAACTGCCGCTGGCCTGTTCTTCAGGGCGGGGTCCGTCGCCTTAGGCTTTGTCAAACAGTGAATGTGGATTCAAATATCCGCAACTGGCGAAGAATTCCATAGCTTCATCCACGCTGCCAAACAGTCGTGTGGCGGTCTGCGTGACAAATGGGCTTGCACCTGTTTTTGGCCGCCAGACTACATACACCTCGCGCGAGTGGTCATAGGCGTGTTGCAGTTCACGTTCCACGCCGCTGGAAAGCGCCGGTCGGCCATCGGACAATTCGGGAATGTAGGACACTATCATGTCGCTTTGCCGCACCATCATAAAATCGCGGGCATAAATCTGGCCGTTAATATCGCCAGCTATGGAAAGCACATCCTGGTTGCGAATCGTGACCGGTTCGCCATTGACCTCCAGCGAAAGATTATGCTGATTTTCCTGCATGGCAGACAGTGCCCGGTCGGCCAGGGCCTTTTCATCCACATCGCCTGGGTCAAATGTGATAAATGCATCGGACATGCGGGTACGAAAGCGGTTAATTTCCGCAAGTACTTCCGGCATATCCATGACATGGCTCATGGGAAAGCTCGGATAAACCTTGCGTTGCTGCGGACGCAAAAGGAGCCGGAAAAGCGTTTTGGCTGTGCTGGCGGTCCGCCCGCGGGCCAACACATAAAACTGGCCGGGATGGGCCGGATTGGCCCGCGCCAGAATTTCCGTGGCCAGAATTTCCTCTTCGCGCCATACCATCAGGTCTTTGAGCGAATGATCGGTATTCCGATCGCGAATCAGCCGCTGATGAACCGCCTCCACGTTGTCCAGCAGAGTGACATAAATATCCGCCCTGAATTGAGCCAACTGGTCAAAATCGAATGCTGCAAACAGGCCATGTTTCCAGCGAAAGGTGGCGTGCGAATTCACAATGACATTGGGGTGGTGCTGAGCTTCAGCCAGAATATCCCGGAACACCGCCCGCCGGAGCGAATTGAGCCGCGAAAGCGGCAGGTCCAGAATACGGCCGGGCCGGACATCCGGCGCTTCGCGGTACATCATGTCCCCGACATGGAAAATTTTCAGCCTTTCGCCGGCGGTATCCGCAATTGACTGCACTTCATCCAGATAGGCCTTCCTGTCCAATCCGACCTGACCTGTTAACAGCATGCGCATGAATAACTCCTCACGGGCGGTCATTGTAAGTTGCATTTAGCCGGGAAACAAATAACCGGTTTGCGGGGCGTTATTCAGCGTGCGCGACACGCAATGCCGGTGGTATTGGTTGAATTCGAACGGTAGCTGATGGATGGGCGACCTGCGGACCGGCAGTCCGAGTATTTTGGCTTTTCAGGAGTTTGCCGCGGCGGGTTTAGGCGAGAACAGTTGCTACTTTCAAATGCACGATCGGCAATAGGAAATTATCCGTGTGGCTGGACCAAGGGATGGCCGATTGGATACGGTGTGATCGAATCGGGAGTCAGGCGGCCCAATAAAAGAGTAAAAGGCACCGAGCCGTTCTGAAGCCGACGCGGCGGTGAGACCATTTTGGCTCTCCGTGCGCTGCGACTGAGCCAAGATGGCCGCAAGGATAATTGCCGCTTCATCAGAAACTTAGATCTGCGGCATAATGTGTCACGCACCCGGAGGAAATAATGCCGGAAGAAACCGCTGTCCAGGAACCTGGTAAGTGACTATAAAAGGACGTTAATGACTGGCCGGTTTTAACCCGCCCGGTGACAGTATTTACAGGGGGGCCTGCCATTCCTGGGGGAACTGCGGTCTAAGTCAGTTGCCCCGATCTTATGCCAATTTGACGCAGTAACAAAGCCGCCCCTTAAGCAAATTGCGCCGCATACACGTGACGCGCCAAGCGGTCGCCTATTGTCCGGCCTGGGAAAGCTTTTCAAAGTATGCCTTTACCGGATTGCGATAGCCGCTGGGTAACGTGCCGATCATGGAATCCGAAACTTTTCGCTTTAGCTTCTGGCTTTGCGTATTATCCGTTACCAGGCGAGCCTGGGCACCGGTCAGCAATTTGGCCGTTGCCAGGCTCTGCACCGCCATTTTTTGGTACAGCAATGCCGTTTTATACCGGTAGGCTTTCATGGCCTTTTGCGCATCCTGCATTAGCACGGCGGACTCTATCAGTTTGAAGTTGTTAAAGCCGGCCGCACGCATCGTCAGCCTAAGTCGATCTGTCTGATTCAAAAGCTGCGCCTGAAGCCCGGCCATGCGCTTGATGTCTTTCTGCATTCCCAGCGGAGCGGGTCCTTCCAGTCCTTCGCCGCTGTAGCCAGCCATTTTTCCGCCTCCGGTGGCGCCGCCGGGTGGCCGGCCAGATGTATCCTTCACCTGGCCGGAGTCAAATTGGTCACCGGTCAGGCGAGTGGGTGTGCGGCGTCCACTTTTGCGTGTATCGGTCGCACCGACCATTTCACCGCTGGCGCGGCCTTCGCGCCCGGCTCCGCTGCGGCCTTGAATTTCGTCATTCTTGGGCATCTGATTTCCCGTTACACCCTGGGCGCTCATATCGCTGATGGGGCCATCCATGGCACCCCAGCCGACGCCTTTATTCATGGAATCATTCCATTTGCTTCCCAGACTTTCCATGTTGTTGGTCATGTCCTCTTCATGTTCGAGAAGTTTACCGACCATATCGGTTAATTGTGAAGGCAGCGGGGGGGCGGGAACATCATTCTGGGTCACCGGCTCTTCCATTTCCCATTTCATTGTGTCGGGAGTCTGCATAAGCCACTGTTCAATGTGAGAGGTTAATTTTTTGGCGTTTTCCAGGCCTTCCTGCTCTAAGGGTGTGGCTATTTTAATAGCCTTGATTTTCAGTGCGTTCTTGGCCATGGCCATATCTATTTTCATTTGAGCAATATCGTCCTTCAGGGAGGCGTTGGCCTGGTCCTGTTCGGTCAGGTTGCTGGTATTGACCAGGGCCTGATTCAGGAATTTAGACCACTTGTCTTCTGTGGCTTTGGCTTCCTTAAGCATTTTTTTGTCGTTGGCGTCATATTGTGCAATCGGCTTCTGGGCCAATTTTGTGGTGGTGTTGATGACGGCTTTCTGCTGCTTTTCGAGTTTTTTCATCGCCAGCGCAAGTTGCTTCCACATTTCGCGCTGCCGATTGGGAATATTGCTGCCCTGGTGCGAAACCACCGCATCCACCGGCTGGGTATGCGTGCCCGCCAGGGCCAGCATGGCGCGCAGGCCATTGAGTACGTTCAGTTGTCGGCGATGAAGTTTCTTGGCCACAAACCCGACCGCAACCGAGTCGGATATGTGACAAAGGTCATCGGCGCGGGTAGTGGCCACCAGCGCATCGGTGCGCGCCAGCACGGTAAGCGCACTTTGAATTTTTGCCATCGACGCGGCAAATGGAAAATGTGCCGCCGTGTGGCTCATGGTCTTTTCCAGATCGCTCTGTCCGGTATGCACAACCATTGCGATTTGCCGGGCCTGTGGCACGCTCAATATGCCTGTCAGGCCATTGGCCCGCACAATCAGCCCTTGCTGCACCGCGATCATCCGCCGAATCCGTCGTTCCAGCCGTTCCCAAAGCCCGCGATTGGGCGACACCGTCGCCATGGTTTGAATGCGTATTTTATACATGTTTCCCGCGGCTGTTTGCGGCCCAAGCTGGGTCTGCCCGAAGCTGATATTACGATTGTCCGTTGCTGTGAACTGATAGTGCAGTACCTGCCCGGTCTTATATCTGGCCGCCGGAATCGGCAGCAGCATTTTTATGCTTGTGGACGTGGCGGGCAGTCCATTTTCCGCGTTGGGAATCTGCCATCGGCGAATGGTGGTCATGTTGTGCTTGTTAATGCCAAGCCGCAAACGGACCATCGTCAGGCCGTAGTCGTCGGTGGCGCAGACTTCTATCGGAAGCTTTGTTCCCAAGGTCGCAAACACATTGTGGTGGGGAACAAGCACATGAACCACCGGCGGCTGATCGGCGATAATGCCCAGGCGGAAATGGCCGCCGCCACCATTGCTTTGGGCCGGAAACCGCTGCAGACTTTTGCCGCTGGCATCGTTAATCAGCCAATCATATTTCATCGGCTTTTGCGGGATCAGCGTAATGGAGAAATTCCGTCCATCAGTTGATTGTGTGGACAGCACCTTCCCATGGCTGGTTTCCAGCAGAGCTGTAGCACCAATTAACGCATGGTTAAGCGTCGCTGTGAGCTGCACCTTGCTGCCCAGCGGCACACTTAGTGATCCTGAATCCGCCGATATATTCTGGTCGGTAAGGGTCGTAACGCTATTGGGTTTGGCCGGATGGGTGTAGGCCGGTGGTGTAACAGTAATCTGATAGGCGGCCAAGGCCACTTTGGGCAGCACCGTAATGTGGAACCATTGGCTTTGGGTTCCCCCGACGGAAATCATGTACCGCAAATTTTCCGCCGCGCTTGCCAGCAGATATCGGTACGAACTGTTATTTCGGCCAAAAACCACCATGGAAAGTGTGCGTGTCTGTCCGCTTTTCAGATGCAAATGCAGCGTTGCTGGCAATAATTGGTCCTTTGGCACCGCAACTTTTACACTGAATTCAATGGGTGAACCTGCCAGAACAGTTTCCGTCCCCGGGCCGATATCAATAATCCGGGCAATTCCCTGTCGCGGGATAAATTTTCCCGGTGCCGCCAGCACCGCAAGTCCATGCGCCAGCGAACCGGGAAATATGAGGAACAGCAGGGTTGCCACAAGCATCACCGCACCGACCTTCATCCATGGCCCCCGCTGACGTTTCCAGGGAACCACATCGCCAAGGTTGTGTGTGGAAAGTTCGCTGTTTATTTCCCGTAACACTTGTGGAATCAGCATGCGGCGCGGGTCGGCCAACGGACCAGTGGCGGGCGTGTTCCGCAATTCTTGCATTTCAACTGCCAGCAGCACGGCGTTAATCAGTCCGTTGTTCAGCGGTATTTCGCGCTCGCCGGATTCCAGTTCCACCCAGCGTGCGATCTGCCCATAGGCGGGCTTCTTCCAGATCAGGTCATGCAGAAATTTCCAATAGCCAAAGCCTATTGCCGCAGGTACCAGTGCCAGCAGAAGCCAGTCCATGACATGGGGAAGGGGAAGGGTGCCGGCCAGAAAAACCGCGCCGGCGGCCACAGGGACAACCAGCAGCAGAAATCGCGCCACGCCACCCAGAATATGCGCCAGTCTAAATTGATTGCCTGCGTCTTCCAGTTTGCCGGCAATGGAGCCAAATTCCGGTGGCCACTGACTGGAGGCATCGATGGTGGTCATAATTCATACCCCGTTGAAGCGAACGTAGGGTCATTTAGCCGGGCCGCATCGCCGGACTTGATCATTATAACGACAAATGGAGGTAAATGTTGCTATTTCTTCATTTTCAAAATCATGTTATCGGAACATGTTTGGCGGTCATTTATTGATGGGCTGGCGGCATACATGAACCCTGTTTCAATCCGTCGGATCAGGTAGTTTTGGTGGCCATCATCCCAATTCCGGCGAAAAAATAGATCGGTCTGGCTACCCACTGCCCCTAATCACGTTGTACGGACGCCGGGTTGGCGTTCGGTACACCAATAAAGCCCTCTTCGTCAGTTCGTCCGGCTACTGGTTTCCGTGCCAGCCGCCGCGTCCGGAGCACTGGTGTTCAATCGTGTGTCATCCGACAGCATTCGCTGGAAGTCATCGGCGGGTACAGGGCGGCTGAAGTAATAGCCCTGAATCGAATGGCAGCCCAGCAGTTTTAGAAGTGTAATCTGTTCCATTTTCTCGACGCCTTCGGCCACTGTGCGAAGCTGCAAATTGTCCGCAAGGTCCACAATGGTGTCCACCACAGCAAGGTCCTTGGGGTCGTCAATCATGTCGCGTACGAACGAGCGGTCAATTTTCAGCGTGTCAATGGGGAATCGTGTCAGGTAACTTAGGCTGGAATAGCCGGTGCCAAAATCATCCAGCGAAAAGCGAATGCCCAGATTCTTAATTTCAATCATTCTGGCCCGCAGGGTTTCGGTTTGTGCCATCAATGTGCTTTCCGTAATTTCCAGTTCCAGAAGCGCCGGATTCAGGCCCGTTTCACGCAATACGCGCCGGACGGTATGTGCCAGGGTTACTTCACGGCACTGCAGCGGAGAAAGATTGACTGATACCGGAACAACTGGCACGCCATCGCGTTGCCAGGCTCGCGTCTGCCGGCAGGCCTCCTCCAGAATCCAGGTGCCCAGCGGCAGAATTATTCCTTTTTCTTCCGCCAAAGCAATGAATTTGGTCGGGGGAACCAGCCCCCGCTGCGGATGCAGCCACCGTACCAGCGCCTCTGCTCCGATAATTTTTCCTGTCTGCAGGTCCACCTGAGGCTGATAGTGCAAAAGGAACTGATTGCCCTTTAAAGCCTCACGCAGGTCGTTTTCCATGCGGACATATTCCAGAGCCGCTGCGTGCATTTCCGGCGTGTGGAACGCGGCATGGTTGCGGCCTTCTTTTTTAACCTGATAAAGCGCCTCATCGGCGGTACGCATCAACACGCCGGAATCCTTTCCATCGCGCGGATATACGCTCATGCCAATGCTGCATGTAATGTGAAATGTATGGCCGGATATGATAAAGGGTACCGCCATGCTTTCTATTATTTTCGCCGCCACATATGCAACGTCCTGAGTGGTTTTCGGATCGCTTATCAGCACAATGAATTCATCGCCGCCAAGGCGTGCCACGGTGTCCTCGGACCGCAAAGCCGAGCGTATGCGCATGGCTGCGCCCTGCAGCAGTTCGTCGCCGAATTCATGGCCCAGAGTGTCGTTGACGGTTTTGAAATTATCCAGGTCAATAAAAATAACGCCCAGCATCGCGTTATGTCGATGCGCCTGCCGGATCGCCTGCTCCAGTCGGTCTATCAGAAGGGTGCGATTGGGCAGCCCGGTCAGCGAGTCGTGATAGGCCAGATAATGAATCCGCTCTTCCGCGGCTTTGCGCTCGGAAATGTCCCGGAAAATCGCCAGCATCAGGCATTTACCCTGCAATTCCACCCGCGATTCCACAATATCCATCGGAAAAGTCCGCTGGTCCCGACGCATGGCCGTGGACGTGGAATCAATCCGTTCGCCGGTTTGCACCAGCCGGTCGTAGCGGGCCTTCACTTCCGCTTGAACCTCCGGCGGAAATAACTCGCTTCCGTGCATTCCCAATAGAGCATCGCGCGAATAGCCGAATTGTTCCACCGCGCGGCGGTTAACCTCCACAATTTTTCCGCTTTCCTCCATTAGAATAATTGCGTCGCCGGCGCCTTCCATCACCAGATGGTAGCGTTGCTCGGAATCCCGCAGGGCCTGCTCCGCGGCGCGCCGCAGATTTTCCCGATCAAGATCATCCAGCGCAAAGGAAATGCTGTTGGCAATTTCTGTCAGGAGAGTCCGGAATTGATCGTCAAAGGCGTCCTTGCGGGCACTGTATATGACCAGCGCGCCTACCGCCGTGCCGCGCCGCCGAACCGGAAATGCCGCGACCGCACGCAGGGAGAAAAATTCCAGACGCCCCAAAATGGATGGATTGTTGGATGATGCAAACAGATCATTAATAATAATCGGTTCGCCCGTTGCCACCGCTTCCAGCACCGGCAGGCTGTTGCCGGCCGAAAGGCGATCCTGAATTAAATTTGATTCAAGGATGTTTTCTTCGTCCACATGCGGAGCCGAAGCGCCACTGGTGGTCAATCCGGTCAGAAAGCCGACTGCTTTGCCGGCGCTTGCCGCCGTGCGCGGCATGTCGACCAGCTTGTCCTGAAAACCGATGAAAGCCAACTCGAAACGCCCCGCCTTCACCGTATTTTCGCATATTTCCGTCAGCAGCGTATCCTGTGCGCGGCGCTGTGCGATAAGCGAATTAATCTGACTTAACGCCGCATACATATCCTTGACATAGCGCAGCCGCTTTTCTGTACTTAGCCGTTCCAGAATCGCTCCTGTAAGCGACCGGTACATTGCCACAAACAGAAATGCGGTTAACGCGGTGACAATCAGAATGATGCCCAGTTTATAAAACAGTTCCAGGCGCAGCGAATCAATGCGATCCTTGAATTGCTGCACCATGCTGGTAATACACCGGACCGCCAGCGTGGATGCCGCGTTGGACATGGCGTTGGCGTCTTTCATCAGGCGGGCTTGCTGTATGGCCCGAAACCGTGACGCAGGCGGTGGAACCTCCAGCATCCGAAGGATTGCGTTGGAAGATATTTGGATATTCTGAAGCGGCCGGGCGAAGTCATTGGTGAGCTTTGGTTGATCCGTAAATGTCTTGCCCGCGTCCTGCACGATTGCCGCTACGCTGCTCCAGCGAATTTGAGATGCAAGCTGCATCGCCTGCTGATAGTTTTCACGCCAGCCGGCATTTGCGGTGGATGGGTCGGAGAAGAGTTCACGCAATCGTGCCAGCCGGTGCAACAGTGTCGGCAAATCTATCCGCATAAGTTCAATTTCACTGCGCGTCGCCTGGTGTCGGTCCTGACTTAGGTGTGCATAATAGGACGCCTGCACCAGCAAATCCCATAGTCCCGTCCTAATGTGGGCATATGCGATTGCCGCATCGCGGGCATTTAACCCCGGTTCGCGGGCCAGCAACTCGTTCCAGTTCCGTTGTACCGTCGGCCAGAATGAATGAACATCCAGCGAACGACCCACGGTCTCATTAACCTTATTAAACTCCTTCATTTTCAGGTTAATTTTGTCGGTCAGAATCACGAGTTTTGTGGCCGCGGCTGAATTTCCCGCAGCGGCTGACTTGTACAATAGATAGTGCCGTTCCACGAGGTTCAATAATGGAATTAAGGGCCTGGCGAAAACCGCCCAACGATGTTCCTGCGTGGCAACCTCAATACGTTGTGTCTGAGATTCAAAGAATCCAAATAGCGGTACGGCAATCGCCATCAGGATGGCGCAGCCCACCAAAATGAATTTTGTGGGGTGCGCCAGCCTTCGCATAAAGGCTGTCAGCGGGTCTCGCATTCGTCAACCATCCTTAATTAACCATGTTATCGGCATTTATGACCGATTAACATAAAATTTGCGAAAAAGCGAAAATTCCCTTTTTCTATCGCGATTATACCGCAGCGAAGATATCTGTTTAGTATCTGCACATTTTTTTTCTGGCGAATATTTACTGGTGTTCCAGTCGCTTCACGGACCGATCACTTCCTGTGCCCTGGCCGTAAATCCGGTCCACGCTCGCGTCCAGCAAGTCTTGGTAATATAACGTGCGACAACCGGCTAATTCTGTGACCGCTTCAAAGATTGCATTCGTCGGCGAGAATTGTCATAATGCATTCTGATGAGGCCCCGCAGGTTCGGTACCTTTCCGGTTGCCGTCCATTAAGGTGAAGGGCTATTTCCAGCCAATCTGGAAAACTCTTCAATATACGAATTTTGGAAAATTTGTCAATGG
>JAJZOA010000279.1 GCA_021852225.1 Planctomycetota bacterium | reverse complement strand
ACGGTCAAGCCTTCCAACTGGTAGTGCGGACGCAGGAAGAACTTGGACCGGTAATAACCGGGATTGCCTTCAACTTCTTCGACAACGACTTCGGCGGCAGCGAGCGGATGGGTGGCCTTATATTCCTCACTGGAGGTGGATGGCGACCCATCGACATAGTTTTGAATCCATGAATTAAGCCATGTTTCCATGTCCGCCCGTTCCTTGAATGATCCGATCTTGTCGCGGACCATGCACTTGAGGAAGTGGGCAAACCGACAGGTGGCGAAAAGATAAGGAAGCCGCGCCGCCAGATTGGCATTGGCTGTGGCATCCGGATCGTCATAAGCTTCGGGCTGTTGCAGGGATTGCGCCCCGACAAACACGCCGTAATCAGTGTTTTTCCAATGAGACAAAGGCATAAAGCCATTCTTGGCTAGTTCGGCTTCGCGCCGGTCGGTAATGGCGATTTCGGTGGGGCATTTCATATCCACGCCGCCGTCGTCCGTCGGGAAGGTATGACAAGGCAGCCCTTCCACCATGCCGCCAGACTCCACTCCGCGAATGCGCGAACACCATCCATAAGACTTGAACGCACGGTTGATGTTCACACCCATGGCGTACGCGGAATTGGCCCATGTGTATTTATTGTGGTCAGCGCCGGTGGTGTCTTCTTCAAACGCGAATTCATCCACTGGGCTGGTTTTTGCGCCATAGGGCAGCCGCGCCAGGAATCGAGGCATGGTCAGGCCGATATAACGGGCATCATCGGATTTCCGAAGTGAACGCCAAGGCGCGTAATCAGGAGTCTGAAAGATTTTCGTAAGGTCGCGCGGATCACTAAGCTGCTGCCAGGAATCGAAATTCATGACTGTGGGCGACGCGGCTGAAATAAAGGGCGCGTGGGCGGCGGCGGCGATCTGGGCCATGCCCGCAAGAATTTCCACATCTGGCGGTGAGTGATCAAAATAATAATCGCCGATCAGGGCACCATACGGTTCGCCACCCGGCGTACCAAATTCATCTTCATACAACCGCTTGAAAAGCGGGCTTTGGTCCCACGCGGTTCCCTTGTACTTTTTGATGGTTTTTCCAACGTCCTTTTTGGAAATATTCAGAACGCGAATCTTGAGGGTTTCATCGGTTTCAGTATTGTTCACCAGATGATGCAAACCACGCCAGGTACCTTCCAGCGAACGGAATGCTTCGTGGTGCACAATTTCGTTGACCTGTGCGGTCAGTTTAGCGTCCAACGCCGCAATGATGGCCTGGATCGATTTGACGGCATCATCGGACACCAGCGAGGTGCCTTCCAGCGCCTGCTGGGCCAGCGTCCGCACCGCAACTTTAATATCTTCAGCAACCCCGTCGGTTTTCGGACGGAATTCCTTATTCAGAAGCGATTCAAAATCGGAAACTTCCTTCGTTGCGCCGGCAGTCTGTCCGGCGGCCTGTGATTGAAGGTTTTCGGCCATGGTTATTTAACCTCCGCGCTGGTTTTGGTTTCCTTGGGAGCCGACGCCAGAGCCTGAAGCAGCGACGGATCTTTGAGCGCCTTTGCCACCAGGTCTTCGGCATTGGACTTGCCATCCATATACGTCAGCAGGTTGGACAATTGAGTTCGAGCCTCCAGCAGCTTGCGAAGAGGTTCAACCTTGCGGGCGACGGCCGCAGGCGAAAAATCATCCATGCTTTCAAAAGTGAGTTCAACAGCGACATTCCCTTCCCCGGTGAGTTTGTTGGGGACCTGAAATGCGACGCGCGGCTTGGAGGCCTTCATGCGCTCGTCAAAGTTGTCCACATCAATTTCCAGGAATTTACGCTGGTCCACTGATGGAAGAGCTTCGGCTGGATTCCCGGAAAGATCAGCCATTACGCCCATGACAAATGGCAGATTAATTTTTTTCTGGGAACCATATAGTTCCAGATCATATTCAATCTGCACACGCGGCGCACGATTCCGAGCGATAAACTTTTGACTGCTGGACTTGCCCATCGGTATGACTCCGTGTAAGCGGCCAGGGGAAAACCTTCGGTGTTAAAACCTGCGACAAAGTCTAACACCGTCTATCGGATTTGCAACTCATTCGCGAAAATTATTCCTGCCTCTTTTTTCCTATTCGGACTTTCCTTCCTCTTCGCGGGCGCCGGTCGCAATTCGGACCTGGCTTTCCGCGTCCGCAGCAAGGTCCCGGATAATATCCATAAATGACATATTCGCCAGACGCGAAGCCCGCCGGAGCACAAGCTGCACCGGACTCGATGGCTCAAAAGTGTCAAAATAGGTGCAGACCTTTTCCAGCATGACCAGCGCATCCTGCCGCGTCTGCAACGGACCGCTGGCCATTGCCCCGGCCGACGCGGCCTCTGCGCCCGTTTCCCCAGTTGCCGGATTCGTGGTGGACGCCGCACCCTGGGCACCCCGCCGCGAAAGCTGGTTTTCCAAGGACCGAATAATGGCGGTTACAATTTTCTTTAAGGCTTCAAAATTTGCCGCCTTGCTGGCCCCCACATGTTCGGTCAGGCGTGTATCAATTTGGCCAAGATTTTCACGGATGGCGGCGACGGACGCACTCAGGGCCTGCAAGTCCTCCAGCGGGCTGTCGCCAAACGCCGCATCAATTGCAGCCGCTTCCCGCACCACCTGCGCGCCAACAGGCTTCAGTTCCCCGGTGGCCAGATAAATATCCCGCTGTGTCACCACACCAAGCTGACGCGATTTGCACAAAGGGGCATTCAGCAGCCGGTCCGTAAAGCGCAGTGAATCAGGTGCCGACTGCGCCGGCGAAAGGGCCGCAAGAATATTAACGCGCATCGTCGGGTCGTTGTTATCGTCAGGATCAAGCTTCGGATGAACCGGCGTCCAGAACTGATCCACATGCAGCACAATCGCGGCGAAGCCATCGGCCGCGCCGCGCAGGCCGCGCAATTCCAGTTCAGCCGTGGTCAACCAGACCAGCACACGCAAGTCACGGGTGCGTTTAAGCAGTTCCACCGATTGTTTTCGCACATCACGCCAGTTCGGTTCCTCGGCGGGGACCACGGTATCGCCTATCTGAGATTCGGGCTTCCCGCGAATGGCTTCCTCCAGCGCCAGAAACGCCGGATCGTAAGACAGATCATCCCCACAGGCTGAATCCGTCGAGATTGGCTGAAGCAGGAATTCCAGGTCAGAAGAATACATGGGACCTCTTTCGTTCTAAGTTTTTTTCCGGTGACGCAAATCATTTAACCATTTACCGGGCCGTACCGCGATATCCGCGCCGCGCGGCCAATCAGGCACATTGCGCCGTTGCCTGACCGGCGAACGTAATGGTGATGACCCCGCCCCAGTTACAGGTGCATTTACACGCATCGGTCAGCGCGGGCTGATCGCCTATCTGTACCGTTGCTGAACCGGGTGCCCACGGCGCGGCGGTGGCGGGCACACAGGGCATCGGCGTCAGTACACCAAGAGCCGCGGCGGTGGCTGCGGCTACCTCCGGATTGCTGGGCGAATTGCACATGCCAAAGGTCGGAATATTTTCCAGGGGAACATGATCCATAATGTTTGCCGCCGGCGAACCGGCGGTCACCTTATTGGCGGGCAGCACGGCCAAAGCGGCCGGTGCAACGCCAAAGGAACAGGTCATCATGGCTCCGGCAACAACAAGGTTGGGCACGGCAAAGTCTCCTGTCGCAAGCGGGCAAATTATACGAACAACGGCCATTCGGCGGCAAACCAACACGCACAATATCAGGAGGCATCAATATCTGTGGGAAGCGTGGCGTCGGTCGGCGCGATCGGATCAGCCGGCGAATCAGCGGATCCGGCACTTCCGGACTGCGCGGAGGAACCGGGGCCGGAGTTAATTTTCGTCATTCCGGACGCATTGATCGTAATCATCGAACCATTGACACTTACGCCGCTGGAGTCTATGACCAGGGAATTGCTTCCGCAGACGATGCTGACCCCCTGCTGAGCCTCAATGACAATCTGTGCCGCCTTGATGTAGTAATTTTTAGTGGTAGCCTCGGAATGGTTGCCGCTGAAAACTTCCACAACATCGCCAGTCACGCTAAGTGAAAGCTGCCCACCGATGGAAATGGGAGCCTTGCCTGACACATTCAGGTTATAGTCTCCGCCGATTTTCTCTTTGGCGTTGCCGCTGACGGCCAGATCGTAATCGCCCCCGAGCTTGTCCTTTGCATCCGAGTCCACCGTCAGATGATTTTTACCCTTGATATGTTCAAATTTATCGGTTTTAGTGGTGACGTGGTGTTCCTTGCCATGTGATTCACTGAAGGTGTCCTCCACCACAAGATTCATCGTTTTCTGGGCATGTATATAGAGATCTTCGCTTCCGGCCTTGTCCTCAAAACGGATTTGATTCGACCCACCGCCACCGGTGCTCGAATTGGTTGTAATGCCGGATTGCGTGGCGTTATCGGGCAGCGTATAGGGAACTTTCTGATCCGCGTTGTAAACGCTGCCGGTAATCAGGGGCTTGTCCGGATCGCCCTCCAGAAACGCCACGACGACCTCCTGGCCGATGCGCGGTATGAAAATCGCCCCCCATTGTTTTCCGGCCCAGACCTGGGCCACCCGGATAAAACAGGAGGAATTTTCATCGGACGTACCGTAGCGGTCCCAGTGGAATTGCACCTTGACGCGACCGTAAGAATCAGTCGCGATTTCCTGTCCCGACGGCCCGACCACCACCGCGGTCTGCAGGCCACGAATAAAAGGACGCGGCGTTACCCGTGGCGGCCGAAACTGCTGGGATGCGGCAATGGCTGAAAACTGGCATTCAAACTTTTCGTCCGCCACACCCACCTGGCCCGTGAAATAGTTTCCAACAGAAAAAAACAGACGGGACTGCGTTGTCAGATATTCCTGATTCTGATCCGCTCGCGGATGATCCGCCAGCGTAAAAGTGCAGCCGGTGACCACGCCGCGGCAAACCGTCTGCCCGTGCATCAGTTCATACTGACATTGGCGTTCCTGCATGCGATATTTAACGTAATTATCGCCATCGTTGGTGTCCAGATAGCCGCCAGGATAATTAAATATTTCATTCTTGGATTGCGCCACCCCGCGCGTATTCTGCGAATTGCACGCCAGCGATTTGGAAGGCGCGGTAAAGTCGTAATCCGTCAGAGCAAAGGCTCCGGGCTGCACAAGCTGTTCCGTGCGCCAGTCGGTAACGCCATTTTCTTTCTGATTGCGCCCGGGCGACTGATAGCCGAGCTTCGCATGATTGGCAGCGGCCTGATGTGCGGAAATGCCATCGGCCAGAACCATGGTATGCTTGCCATCCTGATGTTGGAAGAAATAGTACATTCCTTCCTCTTCCATCAGCCGAGATATAAACGCAAAATCAGTCTCACGGTACTGCACGCAGAATTCACGCGTCCGGTAACTCCCGTTAAGCGACAACTGAAAATCGGAATAGCCGCGATCCGAAAATATCTGCTGAATGATGGCCGGAACCGTCATTTTCTGGAAAATGCGGCAATCCGCGTGTCCGTTAAGAAACCAGGTCCACGGCACGACAATCGCTTCATAATAATTGTTCGGACCGTCACTGAAAACCTGCTGAAAACTTGAAACATATCCATTAAAATAACGGATGTTGTTTCCCGTCTGTTTGAGGTTCACGGTAACTGGCTGACCAAGAATATCGCCGAACGCGACCGCCTGATTTGTACTGAACATCCGCAAACGATATTGAAACGGGCGGCTTAATTCTTCAGTTCCCTCGATCGATTCCAGCAGCAGAACATCCTTGCCCAGCGGAGTTTTTACCCCAATGCCGCGGTTATCCTGCGAGTAGCCTGCCATCGCAATAGCCTCGTAACAATGATCTCTTTCTTGAGCGCTTCCGGGTTAAGCGCCCGGCGAACTCAAGGGCCGAAGTATACCCGCCAGGAGGCGCAAAGTCTCGCCTGAAAATACGATATTCCAAATCCACCGCCGACAAGCCAGAGTGCCATCCATTCCCAATGGATTAAAGATGCGAAAGCCTGGTTGCGGTTACGGCTTCCTCAAACTGCCGCTCCGAAAGTGCTTCCGGATTAAGCTGGGCAAGTATCGTACTTGTGGAGAGCCGCAGTTCCACGGCCGTCAAGCCAAGCCGGTGCGCCTGAATCAATAACTGATGCAGTTGTTTGAGAGTGTTTAAGGCGGCTGCCTGCGCCGGCGTCCGGGCCAGCCAGGTCCGATAGCCCAGCGCCGTTGCGTGAGTCGGGCCCACCGCCTTGACATAGGCCGCATAGGAATTTTTGAATAACAGGTGAAGCGCCGTCCGGCGGGACTGATACACCGGGTTCCCCGCCTTGTCCAGGACTGGCCGATGGGTTTTCGGATCTATTTTCGATTGCAGAAAAATGGAGCGATAAAGGGTGATGAAGTCTTTGGTCTGCTGATAGGGCAGACGGCTTGTCGTGACATAATAATCCAGCAGCGTCGGATGAATAATCACCACACCGTCACTGGTCGGAATATCATTGAAAACGGCGCGACCACCGTAAAGATCCAGCATATCGTCCAGCGGCGTATTGCGGGCGTTAATTCCCGCCTCGCGCAGAATTGTCCGCTCAGATTCTGACAGGACAACAATCGTGTTGATCTGTGGGGCCGGCGGCGGAATGATGGGTGAGACCGTAAAGAACACGTTGGATGTCGCCGGACCCGTGGCACGCAAGTCAAGATAATACGTCGCTGGAGTGCTGCTTGTTGTGTTGCTCGCGGAAAGAAGAGAGGCCGATATCGGCACGCCGAAATCATGCACCGGCTGCACATTGCTGCTTCCGCCAGATCCGATAGCAAACTGTGGCGCCAGACCGGTGGAATAGGACGAATCACCAACCGGTGTGCTGGACATGGATATGGAGTTGGCCACAATATCCACACCATCCTGCCCGGCTGTATCGGTATGCAAACCCAAAGCCCCCGTTCCGCCGGTGCCGGCAACCAGCAGCGAGCCGGCCGGACGAAGCCACATCGCAATGGATGGTGAGGAAATGGAAAGAGTTCCGGCCACATTCATATCTCCCAGGAACACCTGATTGGCGGTAAGGCCCAATGTTCCCAGTGATGTCCATTTCTGGTATGGCCCCATTTTTACGATCTGCCCCAGTACAGATAATCCACCCGGATTGGTCGTCACGATTGTCGCCGCGTCAGGCACAACACCAATCACCGCCCCCCCGCCGGTGGTAAAGGTGGTCGCCCCCTGATATGTCGGTTCCAAAAATGCCAGAGAAACGGTCCCAACCGGAGCACTGATGCTGCCATTGAGCGTCAGATAAGCCTGTGGGCGAAAATCGCCTTTGTCCGCGCCGCCAAGAATGGAGGTGGGAGCCACCAGCGCCCGCGTCGGCTGAAGCGCGATGCTTCCTGACAGGTCACTTATGCCACCATCCTCCTCAATGCCTCCTGCCGAACTGCTCAACGTGGTGGTCACATTGCCATTGCTGATACTCATCGCTCCGCGATACACCTGGCTTCCAACCGTAGTTATTGCGGTGGCGTTGTTCCCCAGCGTTGTGGTTCCCGCAACGGAAAGAGAGGCAAAATCTGTTGCGCTGGTCCCACCAACCGCGCCCTGCAATTGCAGATTTCCGCCTGAAGAACCGCCCGTCATAGGCCCAATCACCAGATTATCGTTGCCATTGCCTCCATCACTCAACGTGTTTTGAAATGAAAATGACGGGCCATCCAGATTTAAAATGGTACCGGCCGGATCGGTATTCCGGCCAAGCGTTACCGGCCCGGCAACCGTCAGCGGATAATTGATAGCCACGGACTGGGGAATGGTCAGCGCGCCGGTTGGGTTGTCCAGATACAGATTGCCCAACATGGACGAATTCACCAGGTCCAGATTCACAGATGTACTGAAATTCAGGGTCAGGTCCTGAGTACCGGTTCCCGTAAATGCCGCCGCTGCCGCGGGTGAAGCATTTAAAGTTGTGCCGGTCAGCGTAAGGCTCGCGCCGATGGACGCGCCCTGCGCGTAGGTTTGCCCGCCGGTGGTGCTGACATTGCCAGCCAAGGCCGCCGGTCCGTTTTGCACGTCTACTCCGGAAATATCCGCCGAAGCGGGCACCGGGCCGCCGACCACGCCGCCAAAATTCGTGGTTCCCGCGGTGTTGATGCTCAAAGCCGGAAGTCCGCCGGAACCGTCCACCGTGGATCCGAATGAAATATTGCCTGTACTGCCGCTGCCGGTACTGACAAGCGCGGCCGAATGTGCCAGCGTAAGAGCGCCATTAAACTCCTGCGTACCGGCAGTTGTGACATTGCCTCCCAATGTTGCCGCGCCGGTCACCAGCAAGGATGTCAGCGAGGTATGGCCTCCAACGGTTCCGTCAAATTCGGCATTAGAGGTTAGAAAGGTTCCGGAATTGCCAATGGAAAGGGCGGAAGCACCATCCACCGTACCGCCGAATTTAACCAGAGCCGGCGCGAGGAAATTCGCCAATAAGCTGTCCGAGGTGCCGGTAAGCATGGCATTCCCAAGATAGGTTTGATTGCCGAATGTCGTTACATTTGCACCGATGGATACGCCGCCGTTAACGGTCAGAGAGGATAAAACATGGGTCCCGCCCACATTGCCGCCCAGAATCGCGCCGCTGGGCTGACCGCCACTGCCGATAACCACGGCTGAATCGCCAGCGGTCTGGCCGTCAAGTGTGCCATTGAACGAAACAGTATTGCTTCCCGCCAGGAACGTAAACGTGACAGGCAAACCGCCGTCGTTCAATGTCACGCCGTCGTTAAATGTTTGCGATCCGATGGTTGTCACGTTTCCACCAAGCGACACATTTCCCGTTACCGTCAACGATGCCAGAGGCGCTGCACCCCCGACAATACCGCCGAACGTTACAGTTCCCAGCGCTCCGCCGGTGCCCGTGGTACTGACCGTCAGTGATTGATTTCCATTGATAGTGGCAGGCGATCCGGAAAATAAAATGCCCCCGGCATTGGAACTCGTAAGTATCACGGGCGCGGCAAGGTTGACTGGTCCGTCAAAAGTCTGACTGCCCAGTGTGCTGATATTGCCACCAAGAGTAAATGGGCCGCTGTTGGCCGCCATAAGCGTGTTCAGCCCCCCCAATGAACCCAGGTTAACAGCACCGAAAAGTTGCAGAGTTAGGCTATGTGCATTACCGGCCGACACTGCAAAACCCGCTGCGCCACTGTTAAGTGTGGTGCCGGTGAGGGTGGTATCACCATCTAGCGTTCCGGACCCCGTAATACTGATCGCCGCGCCCGACAGGGCTACGGAATTTCCGGTTCCGGCATTAAGCGTAAAACCATTCGCTCCATTGATCACAATATTGGCATTCGCCCCCGATGCGCCACTTGCCAATCCCGATCCGCCGACCGCACCGATTGCGGTGATATTGCCGGCGGACGCAACACCAGTTGAACTGGTGATAGTGACGCTGGCGGCGGCACCACCATTACCGCCGCTGCCCGGAAAGCCTGGCGTGCCCAAAGGCGCCAATCCGCCGGCCCCACCCGCGCCTCCTGTTCCGCCAATATCATTTATATTTCCGGCCGTTGCATCGTTGCCGCCAAGGATGGAAATTGTTCCGCCGCTGCCGCCGGCTCCGCCTGCGCCGCCGGTGCCGCCAATTCCTCCTGTCATAAAATTACTCAACCCCATTCCGCCAGCACCGCCGGCACCGCCATTTGAGGTCACATTTGCCAGACTGATTGCACCTGTTCCAGCAGATATATGAACCGCCCCGCCGTTGCCGCCTGCTCCGCCGCTACCGCCGCTCCCGGAAAAACCTGCTGCACCCGCGCCGCCGCTGACATCTATCAATCCGCTTGCGGTAATATTCCCGCTGCCACCGGCTGTCGCCGTGAAACCAGTTCCGGTTCCAGTGACAGAAGCAAAGGTCAGACTCCCGGCGACGGTGGACGTGAATACTGCATTTGTGTGAAGCGTCATGGCGTTGAAGCTTTGATTTCCAGTTGTACTGAACGATCCACCGCTGGAACTTGTGCCAATCTGCACCGTTCCGGAAGCCGTTGGACCTGTATTTGAATATCCGCCAACGGCAAGACTGGTTAAGGGCGTCAGCGATCCGCTGCCGACATTATTATCAAATACCGTGCTCGCCGCCTCCACCGCCAGCGCGTCGCCCCCACTGATCGTGGACCCAAAGGTGATCGTTCCGGAACTTCCGCTGCTGGCCAAAGTCGCATTGCCGGCAAGGTTTACGGCATCATCCCAAGCCTGATTGCCGGCTGTGGTCACATTGCCGCTTAGCGTAATTGTGCCGACAGCTGTCGGACCGACAATCGAATAGCCGCCCGCCGCCAGGCTTGTCAGGGGCGTCAAACTGCTCCCGGACCCGACATTTCCCTGGAAAAGAATCGAATTCGCCTCCGTCACAAGACTCTGCGCGCCGCTGATGGTGGAGGTAAAGGTGATCACTCCGGTCGCGCCCGTGCTGGCCAGCACAATCGAATTGCCCAGTGTCACCGGACCGCCGTAAGTCTGATTGCCACTCGTGGTGACGTTGTTGTTCAGCGTAATCGCGCCGGTGGAAACCGCGGTCGCGGTCAGGGTGCCAATAATTGGCAAACCAAAGGTTCCAATCGTAATGCTTCCCGCAGGGGCGGAAAGCGTCAGATTCGCGCCCGATACGGGCGCGGTGGCCAGTACACCAAGTGAAATGTTTCCGGCCAGCGAATCAATGGTGTAGTTCATTCCGGCCACCGTACTTCCTGGAAAGGCGGTCAGGGCCGGCAGATCAGAATCCGTGATGGAGCCTGTCTGGGTTAACGTAAGACTCGTCGGCGCGGCGGTGCCCGCCTGGTCCGCCACGTGCAGGCCGGACAGCAGAAGGTTAGGAAAGTTTAACGCCACACCCGCGCCGCTGACCGAATAACTCTGCGCATTGGCGTCTATGGTTACAGGGGCAAGCAGCGCAATCGGCGTGCCGGTGGTGGATGAGGATATCGCCAGCGAACCAGCCGAGATATTGCCCCCAAGATTCACCGTTCCGCTGGCCGTGACATTCAATGCACCAATGCTCGAAACCGCCCCGTTCACGCTCACCGCTCCGGTTCCCTGTTCATTCATATTCAGCGTGGCGGAACCCGTTCCCGTGATGCCGTGTGTGGAAATGCCCGCAGCGCTGTTATCAGAAAGCGTGAATGTGCCGGCACCGATGGTCAGGGAATTCGCATACGTTTGACCACCCGTGGTGCTGACGTTCCCGGCCAGCGTGGTAACGCCCGTGCTGGTGGGTCCGCCGGCTGAATATCCCCCCGCGGACAAACTGGCCAACGCTGTCAATCCGGTTCCACTGCCGACATTGCCCTGGAAATCGGTTGTGGCGGATTCAACCGTTAACGCAAAAGCTCCGCTGATCGACGACCCGAATGTAATCGCGCCCGCGCCTCCTGTACTCGCCAGCGTTACAGCATTGCCCAGCGTTACCGCGCCGGAAAAGGTTTGATTGCCCGGCGTGGTAATTGAACCGATGTTAATCGCCGCCGATCCGGTGACATCAATTGAATTCGTGCCG
This sequence comes from Planctomycetota bacterium, assembly GCA_021852225.1. The sequence continues at coordinate 2,401 of JAJZOA010000279.1, read as the reverse complement.
GAAACAATCCCATTGAACACCGCATTGCCGTTATCCACCAGAGCGCCTACTCCGGAAACAGCACCGAAGGTGCCTGTTCCGGTCACGGTCAGGTTATTTGCGCCGCCGGTCACGCCGCCTGACAGGCTCACGGCGGAGCCTGTCAGCACAGTCGCCGTGCCAAGCGTCAGCCCTCCGGAATAACTTTGTGTTCCTGTGGTGCCGATAGATGCGGTATTAATCAGCGTGCTTCCAGTCACGCTTATCGACGCGGTGGTGGCCACCGGGCTGTCAAACGTGGCATTGCCCGTGTCGGTTAAAGCGCCCACTCCGGCAACCGTGCCAAACGTTCCCGCGCCGACGACTGTCAGGTTGTGCGACGCTCCGGTCACGCCGCCAAGATCCACGGTTGATCCGGAAAGCGTCGCTGCGCTGCCAAGTGTCAGATTTCCGGAATAGGTCTGTGCTCCGGAGGTGGTGATGCTGGCGGCATTGAGCGCCGTTGTGCCGCTGACATCAACAGATGTAGTAGTAGATATATTTCCATTTATAATGGCATTGCCGGTTTCCTGCAAGGCTCCCACGCCGGATACCGTTGCGAATGTGCCCGCCCCGATGACCGTCAAATTATTTGTCGCGCCGGTCACGCCGCCGGCAAGGTCTACTCCGGAACCGCTTAGCACAATCCCGGCACCCAGCGTGACGGCACCGCTATAGGTCTGATTGCCGGATGTCGTCACATTGCCGGCAAGCGTGGCCGCCCCCGCCCCGGTCGGTCCCGAAGCCGAATACCCGCCGACAGAAAGACTCGCCAGCGAAGCCCCCGTGCCCACGTTGCCGGAAAATATTGCCGTTGCGGCCTCCACGGTCAATGCGTCGTTGCCATCCACGGTCGAATTCAATGTGATATTGCCCGTACCCCCGGTACTGGCCAGTGCGACGGTGCCGGTCAAATTCACCGCGCCCGCATAGGTCTGATTGCCGGCGGTCGTCACATTGGCCGCCAGCGATGTGGCCCCAAAGACCTGCAGACTTGCAAGGGATGTGGCTGTGCCGACATTGCCGCCAAAGGTCGCATCGGTCGCGCTGGTCGAACTGCCGATGGTCAGGGCCTGCCCGCCGTCCACCGTGGAACTGAACGTCACACCCGTTGTTGGCGTGGTTCCCGCCAGCAGCGTCGTGGCGCTGCTTAGCGTGACCGGACCCGTGTAGGTTTGCAATCCGGTGCCGGAATTGATGGCCGTGCCGCTGGCACCAAGGTTTATGCTTCCGCTGCCTCCGGTGCTCGCGGAAAATGTGCCCCCAAGCGTTGTGATATTGCCATCCATGACGATATTGGGCGATGCCCCCCCGCTGCCGTGATTGGCGATAAGCGCCACATTCAGCAGAAACGTGTTGGCACCGCTGTTGGTCGGCAGAATAACCGCACCGCTGGTCAGATCAATCGCGTTATTCGCCTGCAGCGTAAGCGTGACATTGCTGGTCAGCACCGGGTCGATGTTCACGGTGCCGTTGACCGTAATGTTTCCCGCACTGCCGCCGCTGGCACCGCTGTTGGTCGTTTCCACCAGCACATTGTCGCCTGTCGCCAGGCCGGTGGTAATGTCACTGTCGGATACCGCTCCGGTGGCCACCCCGGTTCCCGCCTGAAAAGTTTCCGGACTGGTGCCCGTTCCGGTAATGGTTCCCGAAGTTGCCGAATGTGTAATGGTTAAATTTGCCGGGTCCAGCAGCCAACTGCCGCCGGTTCCGCCGCCCGCACCGCCAACCAGTACCGCCGCTCCCGGATTTATCTGCAGCACTTGCCCCGAAGTGTCCACCAGCCCGCCATGACCCATGATTGTGGCCGATGCGTTCAATACCACGTTTGACCCGACAAAATCATATTGGCTGGCGTCGCTGTAGCCCGTGGCGGATGCCGCGTCGGGTTTGACTCCGATCAGAATTTTTCCTCCGCCATTGGCCCCGGAGGCGTTGAGCAGCGCCGTCGCGGCATGGTATGCGCCTGCCGCATCGGCCGTCACGCCCACGCCGATCTGCCCGCCATTTATGCGAATGCTTCCCCCGGTGGAATCCGCCCCCTGATCCGCCGCATCTATTTTCCCGGAAACCAGAACGGTTGAATCCGCGCCCGCGGCCTGAATGCTCACATTTCCCGCGTGAATGGAGCCGGAAGTATCAATCGCAAGCGAATACATATCCCCTGCGCGAATCGCGACATCGCCGTTCTGGGCGTTTAGTGTTCCGCTGTTGTTCACCCCGGCGCCTTTGCCATCGCCTCCGGCGACCTTCACGACAAATGGCGAGCCAAGTTTGCTCACATATACATTTGTTCCCGCCGCCATCACAATCATGCCCCGCGGCGCCACAATCGTGCCCGTATTGCGGATATGCTGTGCCGCAAACGTCACATCACCAGCCC
>JAJZOA010000123.1 GCA_021852225.1 Planctomycetota bacterium | reverse complement strand
TGAATCGCCTGTACATCCGCAACTTCCGCCGCGGAAATAATGCGTGGAATATTCAGATAGCTTTCCCCGGCGGGCCCCGGACCAATGCAGATGGCCGCGTCCGCGAGCTTTAAATAGGCGGCGCCGCGATCTGCCTCGGAATAAACGGCCACGACCTCCACACCAAGTTCCCGGCAGGCGCGAATGATGCGCAGGGCAATTTCACCACGGTTGGCGACTAATATTCTGGAAAACATGCCAGTCCTTTTTCTATACACAGTGGCTGATAGAGCGGGCCGGTCGGCTTTAATCCGGCGTGACCAGGAACAGGGGCTGATTAAATTCCACGGCCTGTCCGTTCTGAACCAGAACTTTGGCTATCGTCCCGCTGACTTCCGCATGAATTTCGTTGAAAACCTTCATGGCTTCAATAATGCAGACCACCGATTCTTTCCCAATGCGCGTGCCGATTTTTACAAATGGGTCCGAGTCCGGATTGGCCGCGCCATAAAACGTGCCGACCATCGGAGATTTCACCGGCAGCAGATTGTCGGGAGTTGCGGCTGTTGTACCAGCGGCCGCAGCCTGACCTGTGGCGACCGAATGCGCGAATGGCTGGGCGATGGCCGGAGCTGGCATCACAGGGACTGTCATGGCCGGGGGACACAGGTCCCGCTTCAGGCGGATTTTAGCTTTGTCTTCCACAAGTTCAATTTCTGTCAGGCCGTGGTCGGCCATCAGTTTTATCAGATCGCGAACGCGCTTGTTATCTGTGAACGTTTCCTTCGCCATTTTTGGCTCCATAATTAGGTTCCATCTTTAGAACATCACCCGGCCTATAGCCGGGCCGATTCAATATCTTTCGGAAGACTGCTAAGCACTCGGCAGCCTCCTGCGGTTACCAGAACGTCGTCCTCTATGCGGACGCCGCCGATGCCGGGAAGGTAAATGCCCGGTTCCACGGTGATAATCATACCGGGTTTAAGGACAGTTTTCCCACGTTTGGAAAGAGAAATCTGTTCATGAATATCCCTTCCGATGCCGTGGCCAAGACCATGTCCGAAGTGATTGCCATAACCGGCGCGGGCAATTATTTTTCGGGCGATCTGGTCCACTTTGGCCCCAGTTATACCGGGCTTGATGGCGTCAATGGCGGCGAGCTGCGCATCAAGCACCACGCGGTATATTTCCTTTATTTTTACATCGACATTTCCCACCAGAATCATTCGCGTCAGGTCTGACCGGTAGCCCTTGAATATTGCGCCCCAGTCCACAAGCAGAGCGGAATGATCGGATAATTTGGTTGGACCCGGATGGTAATGCGGAAGACTTCCATTCGGGCCGGCGGCCACAATCGGATCGAAAGCGGAATTCGATGCGCCGCGTTTGCGCATCTCATAAGTCAGCAGGCCGGCGATATCATTTTCTGTCATGCCCACACGCAGGCGGGCCTTTAACGTGCCATATGCATGTTCCGCAATTGCAATAGCCTGTTCGATCAGGCCTGTTTCATGATCATCTTTTATATTGCGAAGTTCAATGACCATGTCAGCGACCGGAACAAGCCGAACGCGTGGCTTTTTCGCCAGCCCGGAAAGCCAACCCATCTGGCGAATCGAAATATTTTCCGATTGAACGCCGATGCTGGAAATGCCTTCCTTTTTCAGGATGCGGAAAATTTCTTCCGCCAGGCCCTTGCGGCGAATGACCGGCTTTACCCAAGGGCATTGTTGGGCGATCTGTTCCTGATAACGAAAATCGCTGATCAGCCATACCTGGTCGGATGTGATGATTGCCCAGGAATCGTCGCCTTCAAATCCCGTCAGATAACTGACATCCGGATAATAGCTCACCAGCAATGCCGGAATCCGTTTGAGTTTCATGGCAGCCCCCAGCGCGGCCCAGCGAGCTTGAATATAAGCGGGGGGAACCGGTTGTAATACTGCCATCCGTTGAATCCTTTAATGTTTGCTACCGGCAAGAGTATAACCGGCTTATGCCCGGCGAAAAGGGGTGATCGGCAGGGCCGAACCGATTCAGCCAACCGCGGACGCAAGGAATCTGCCCGCTGGGGAAAGTTGACTGACCATCAGGCCGGAAACCGCGGCGGCCGCACAGCTTCCGAACACTTTTGTATCGCCTGAACGCGGTAAACCATGCGCCGACAGAGGGCCGCTTAGCAGCGTATCAACGCCGGGCCGCTTCAGTCCGACTGGCTTCCGGATGCGGCAATGGATACTGGTGGGTAAATTCCCGCACCTCGCCGCGAATTCGGGCCAGAACAGACTCTTCCCCAGCGCTGGATGCGGCGCGGTCGAACCATTCAGCCACCTTGACCATCTGCGCTTCGCGCAAGCCGCGCGTGGTCAGGGCGGGCGTGCCCACGCGAATGCCGGACGTTTCCATGGCTTTGCGGGTGTCAAAAGGTACCATGTTTTTGTTGACTATAATGCCAGCGCTTTGCAACCAGTTTTCCACAGCGGCACCGGTAAGCGCGGAATCTTTGGCCCGCAGATCCACCAGCATCAGGTGGTTATCGGTTCCTCCGGAGACCAGCCGGTAACCGCGGCGAACAAGCTCCTCGGCCAAGGTCTGGGCGTTGGCGATAATCTGCTGGCAGTAGGTTTTAAAATCGGGTTGCAGTGCTTCGCCGAAAGCGGCGGCTTTGGCCGCAATAATATGCATAAGCGGGCCGCCTTGCAGCCCCGGAAAAACGGCGGAGTCTATTTTCTTGGCCCATTCTGCCTTGCACAACACCATCCCGCCGCGCGGCCCGCGAAGGGTTTTATGCGTGGTCGTGGTCACAAATTCGGCGCAGGGAACGGGCGAAGGATGCAGGCCGGTTGCCACCAGCCCGGCGATATGGGCGATATCCGCCATTTGAACCGCGCCGACCTCGTGGGCTATTTCGGCGAATGCTGGAAAATCCCAGATTCGCGAATAGGCGCTTGCCCCGGTGATTATTAATTTGGGTTTGTGTTCATGGGCCAGCTTTCGGACTTCCGCCATGTCAATGCGTTCGGTTTTCGGGTCCAACGTGTAATGAACGGCTTTAAACCATTTTCCGGACTGATTGACAGATTTTCCATGCGTCAGATGCCCGCCGTGGTCCAGGTGTAGGCCCAGAATGGTGTCTCCCGGATTCAGGGAAGCCATAAAGACTGCCTGATTGGCTTGAGAACCGGAGTGCGGCTGGACATTTACATGATCCGATCCGAATAGTTTAGAAGCCCGGTCGCGCGCCAGGTTTTCCACCACATCCACAAACTGGCAGCCGCCGTAATAGCGTTTGCCGGGGTAACCTTCGGCATATTTGTTGGTCAGGGGGCTGCCGGCCGCGGCCATGACCGCCGGCGATACATGATTTTCGCTCGCAATGAGTTCCAGTGTCGATTCTTGGCGATGCTGTTCATTGCATATAGCCTGCCACAACTCGGGGTCTTGGTGGTCAATTGGGTTCATCGCTCTTTTCCTGATTCGGGTTCATAATTCAGGGCCGACTTCGGCTCTGCACTGCCGTCGGTATTATAGACAATGCTTGAATGGACTGCGACTGTCGCATAAAACGCAACCAGCCTGCGGAAAACGACAAATGCCTGTGGGCAGTTCGCCGCCTTTTTAACCCTTCAAGATCACGCCCTGTTTGCCCACAAGGCACATAGCCGCAGGCCGCTGTGGTGCGGTCGGCGGCTATGCTTTTTTTAGTCGTGGCCAGTCGTTATTTGGCTGCGGCGTACAACTCGGCAACCTTGGTCCAGTTGACCACATTCCACCACGCCCCCAAGTATTCCGGACGCCGATTCTGATATTTCAGATAATACGCATGTTCCCACACGTCCACACCAAGGACAGGCTTCCCGCCCAAGCCGCAAACGCTTTCACCCATAATCGGGTTGTCCTGATTGGCAGTTGAACCGATGGCCAGCTTGCCATCTTTTACTACCAGCCACGCCCAACCGGAACCAAAGCGCTTGGTGGCGGCTTCGTTCAATTTCGCCTGGAAATTGGCGAAGGAACCGAACGTGGAATTGATGGCGGCGGCCAATTCCCCCATCGGTTCGCCACCGCCTCCTTTGCCCTTTGGGGCCATCAGTTGCCAGAACATGGAATGATTGGCGTGGCCGCCGCCATTATTTCGCACCACGGTGCGAATATCTTCAGGAACGGCGGCCAGATCAGAAATGAGCGCTTGGACCGTTTTGGCTTCCATGGCCGGCTTTCCGGCAATTGCATTGTTCAAATTAGTGACATACGCGCCATGATGTTTCCCATGGTGAATTTGCATGGTAAGGGTGTCAATGACCGGTTCGAGCGCGGAGAAATCGTACGGTAAATCAGGCAATGTAAAAGCCATGATGCAGCCTCCAAAAAAAAAGTGCCTTATCGCCCGGCCACTCGGTGCGGCCAGCGGACGAAAATCAGCTATTCATTATATAGGGCGAAACAGGACAAAAGGCCAGCGCGGCGAATTGTCATTATTTCGACAAGTTATAATGCACCTGCAGGTCTGTTGCGCCAAGCACTGCGGAAGTGCTGGTTCCCGCTTTCACTTCCGCGCTGGTCAGCCAAACCTTCATTTTCGCAGCGCCGGCCCGCCAGGCAATAATCACATACGACCCCGGTGCGATATGGATCGTCTGTGCCGCTGATCCGTTGAGTGACAAATTCGCCACACGGTCCTGTTTAATCAAAGGAAGCAGCGTTTCGTTCAAATATGTCTTGATACGGGAAAGCGAGTCGGACGTGGTTTTTCCAACCTGCGAATTCAGAAAAATCGGAATCATGAGATCATAGTTTTCCGGTTCAGAATCAGGATCAGGCATTCGCATGTTAGCCATATTCCGGTAACTGACTGCCGCGCCGGGTGTCGGGGCCCCTTTAACCTTGGCCTCCGCTTCGGTCCAACCCGCATTATTGGCCCTAATTGCCCGTGAGATAATCCCCAAGCGATGATACGCGTTCTGCAAGGCGTCACCAATGTGGTGTTTGGGTGTCGTTGCCCGCACGATCCAGGCGTGAACCAGATGTTTACTTTCCCCTGGCGACAGCGACACGGCAAGTGTGGAATTGGCATAAGGATGTTGCGGATAATCGTCCACCGGCAGAGCGGCCAGCGCTTTTGGAAGGGTGAGCGCCGTCATATCCACCCTGGCAGTCCCCTTTATTTCAAAATATTTTGGTTTTTGATCCCGATTTATTTCAAATATCCAGTTTTGAATGACCACTTGATGTCCCTTGACCCGGCGGAAATCATCCACGATGGGGGTGTTCAGGGTTAGTGGGCGAAATTGTGCACCATCCTTCAGGTAACCGATCGGATAATATTGTGAACCTTCCGCAGTGACCAGACGCACTTCCGTGGGAGTCAGCCGAAGGAAGCCGGCGTCGGAACTGATGTCCGGTGGTTTGGTGCCGTGTCTTACCTGGCTGCGAATAAGAATAATTTTGTGATCCGCACCAGGTTCAGGAATTCCCAGCAGCCGCAACACGTGGGTGGGTTCGCCTTCACCCAGAACCGACAGGAGCTGCGGGGCCAAAGCATGGTGGCCGCTGAATTGAACGGTGTGCCGAAGCCCATAAAGCTCCCGGGAGAGGTCCGGGTGTACTTCAGCAAAACTTGTTGACCCGCCAAATGCGCCGCCGCTAAGGGAATCCCAGATGGCGATAGTGAAAGAATCCGGTGCCAGCCATAGACCGCTGCTGTTGCCGGCCTTCTGGAAAATTCCATCTGGGTACCGGTTGAATCCTAGAATGGTGGTCGGCAACGGCAGCATTTCTACGCCAATGACAACGCTCCCAATGATAATCATGCCCACGAAAAATCCGACCACACCGGCGGTAATTCGTGCTGGCCAAAGGGGTAGGTCAATTTCCCCGCGAACAAGGAAATCAAAAAGCGAACGGATAATGGAAAAACCGACAAAAAAAATCAGCAAAAAACTTGCGCCGCGGGCAAAACCGGGCTGCCAGCCCATCAGATAATGCGAGGCCGGCTCATATACGCCCATTGCCAGGCCCGACGCAAATATAGCGCTGGCTAATACCAGAATGGAGGTAAGCGGTCCTTCAGTGGCCAGAAACATCGCCACCAGAAGGATAAACAATAGTACAATACATTGCAGAATCATAACAACCTTTGTCTTCGCTTAACGGGCTGTTGGCGGCCCGCGGAGTTTTCGGCGGTGGTTCGGGTTTTCCCGCCTGGACTTATGCCATTGGAATCGGTCCAGTACCGTCGCCGTCGCTTTTGCCCGTGCCCGGTGCCGTTGAACCGGACTTTGATCCACCCGCCGTTGAGCCGCCAGACCGCGATCCGCCTGCGGTTGAACCGCCGGGGCGTGAACCGCTCGATGATCCGGGCGTTCGCGATCTGGTGGCGGTTTTTTCCGCAGTGCAAACGCGAATGACCTCCTGAATTGAGGTAATGCCCATGGCGAACTTCCGGATGCCATGCTCGACAAGCATGACCATTCCGGCCTTGCGGGCCAGCGTGGTAATTTCCTCGGCGGTCTTTCCTTCGCGGATGGCTGTGCGAATATCATCATTGACGACCAGAACTTCAAAAATTCCGGTTTGACCGCGATATCCCAATCCACCGCAATCCGGACATTTGATCAGATTTCCGCGCTGGTCGCGCACCGCCTGTGTGTTGGCCTTGAACGATTGAAGTTCGCGGCCAACCGGTAAATTCAGTTTGCTGATCGTCGCGCTGTCCGGCTGGTAGGACACTTTGCAGGTTGGGCAAAGCAGGCGGACCAGGCGCTGGGACACGATCGCCCGCAGCGACGCCGCCGCTGCATTGCGGTCTGTGACCAGCTTCCGCCACAGTTCAAGAACCGCGCGGGAGTCAGCGGCTTTAAGCCCCATGTAAACCTGATGTTCCGTCGCGCCATATTTGGCCACAAGCTCCGCCGTAGCCGCATCCGGGCATTGGGCCACCATAAGTACATGGGGATCCTTGAGCATAAGGCTTTGCAGGACTTTAGAATGAATCGCGTCGGTGGCCTGTGGATCAAAGCGGGTGATGGTGATGGATTCAAATTCCACACGCGGATTAATTTCCATGGTCTGAATGCTGGTGGTAAAAGCGTCCAGTCCGGCAATGAATGAATAGAGTGTGGTGGTACGCCCCATGTGAGGCGGTGCGGCGACAATCACCAGACCGTCCGGTTGTTTCATAATTGCTTTAAGCGCTGTGAGCTGGTCACTGGAGAAGCCCAAGTGATCCATCGGCAGACGCCAGGAATCTTTTTCGTTCGCCTGAATAACCAGTTTTTCACCGGCTGTGGTGCCGCTGGTGTGGGCCGTCCATGAAATTGTATTTCGTTCGGGATCTCGTGCCATGAACACCCCACGTTGCGGACGCCGCCGTTCTTCCAACGAAAGGCCGGCCAGTGTTTTCACCGCCTGAATCACCATTTCCGCGGTGTTCCGCTGGACGCCCGATTGTGGATAGGCTACGCCATCAACAGTGAATTGAACGTCGTAGGCCTGCTGCGATGGAATCAGTTCAATTTTTTGCGAGCGGCTTTCGGTGGCCTGAATCAGAAGTTGGTCGGCCGCCAGCATGCTGGCCCAGGACGGGTCATCTGTTCGCGGCAGCGGTATGGGATTGCCGCTGGCTTTCAGGTAGGTCAAGATAAGCTGTTGTGCGGATTTTTGCGCCTGGCGGCCTTCCGCAATTTGACCGAATTTGCCGGTCAGCGCGCCAACCAGACCGCTTCCAGCGGACCCCAGTTGGCCTGTGCGGACCTTCCAGTACCAGCCGAAGATTCCGCCAGCAATCAGAAGATTAAGCGGAAATGCCACATAAAACAGCGGCACCAATACCCAGACCAGCGTCATGACGAAAAGCGAGCCGAGCAAAACGGATTTCCAGACCAGCACCGGTTGATCGGTAAGATTCGCCATATCCACATGGATCCAGACCGCCATGCGCGCCCAGAACAGCATCAGGGCCAGGGCCAGAACCAGGAACAGAACATTAATATATAGCAGTGCGACCATCATTCGTTACAACCGCGCTCCGCCAAATCCCGGACTCACTTTTTCATCAGCAAACTCGAACATACCCTTGACACCCTTTCACTTTTCCGTCCCCGGCTCCATTGCGATTCAGAAGACCCCCGAACCGTATTCGGAAAAAGTACCATGAGAATGCCGCCAACGCCAGTCCCGCCATCCTTCAACCGAAATTCGGGAACCGTATTTATATTCCGTGCCCATCTGCCGATGGCCTGTCGGGGGCGGGAAAGGGCGGTGCGCCCCCCGGTGCTCGGGTGGTTCCAATGCCGGTTAGCCGATGGTTTTAATCCCCTTCATCCGCATGCGAAGTTCCTCTGGATTGGGCGAGGCGGCATAGGCGTCCTTGTGGTTAACCATTTCCTGAGCGACCAGTTCGGCCAGCATATCATTAAAATCTATCATGCCGGTACCTTTTTCTCCGCGAATGACGGACTGGAGTTCATTTTCCCGTCCTTCCAGAATGTATTTGCGCACCGACGGGCTGGTAATCATGACCTCCAGAACCGGCACGCGGCCCACACCAGGCTTGATCGACGGTACCAGTTTCTGAAAAATAATCGCCTTCATGTTGGTGGCCAGGGCCTGACGCATGTTCACGTGCATGTCCGGAGGGAATAGTTCCAATACACGTGTAATGGCACCCGGAGCGCTGCTGGCGTGAATGGTCGAAAACACCATGTGGCCGGTTTCCGCCGCCTGTACCGCCGCCTGAAATGTCAGCCGGTCGCGCATTTCACCGATCAGGATGACATCCGGGTCTTCACGCATCAGATACCGGATAGCCAGCTCAAAGCTTTCCACATCAAGGCCGACCTCGCGCTGGTTGATGAACGCTTTTTTGTCCACATACAGATATTCAATGGGGTCTTCAATGGTGACAATATGACAACTGCGCTTGGTATTTACCTGCTCAAGCATGGACGCAATCGTCGTGCTTTTGCCGCTGCCTGTGATTCCGGCCAGGATGACCAGGCCCTGTTCGTTGTCCGCGATTTTTTCAAAGATCGGCGGCAGATTCAATTGGGCAAAATTTGGAATCTTTGGATTTATGCGCCGCGCCGCTATGCTGGTCAGTCCGCGTTGCCGGAAAATATTCATCCGGAATCGTTCGGTCGGAGTCATGGCATAGGCAATGTCCAGCGATCCGCGGTGATGGTAGTCGGCAAGCTGTTCGGCGGTAAGTATTTCAGTAATCATGCCTTCAATGTCCGCGTTGGCCAGCGGGCCGCTGTTGGTCTGCATAAGCTTGCCGCTTTTACGGATTCGAGGCACCGCGTCGGCCTTCACGTGCAGATCGCTTCCTTCCACTTTGGCCACAGCTTCAAGAAACCGGTGCAGACGCGGTGCGGTCGCCGAAACCGATACGTCCTGGCTGGCGGGTTGAGTGACGGAGGTATCTTTTGACATCGGATGCATTCTCCTTAAGAAAACCAACCTGTTTGCGACGGTGAAACGTCTTGGCAGCTACCGAACCACCGCATCCAGATTATCCAAGCCGAGGGTTTCCACAACATAAAACGGCTCGGCAAACTCTTTGCGGATTGTACCGCCAAAGTAGCGGTTTATGTTCTGAACATAGGATACCATATTCCATTGTTCCGCGGCGGACCGCCCTTTGGCGAACTGCGATTCGTAACATCGCAACGCGGCAATCTTCTTTTCCATAAACGGCGTTATATTCAGACAGAAGGTTGCTGGAAATGCGAACCGCAAGTGCGAACAGAAATAGTAAATCACCCGGGGTGGATACCACGGTTCGCCGGGAATGCTGGTTTTGGTGAGTTTGGCATCGAATCGCGCATCTTCGGCAATGCGCGTCACCTGGCCATGATCCGGGTGGGCATCCTGGCCGTAGGGAATAAACAGCAAATCTGGCCGCAGTTGCCGATAGACCGCCGCGACCCGATGGCGCGCCTCCAGGTTGTACAATACTTCACGATTGGGTAGTCCGAGTTCCAGGCGCGAGGCCCCCAGAATTTTTGCCGCCTCGGCGGATTCCCGCGCCCGCGTCTTCTGATCCCCGTATGGGGTCGGCTCGCCGTTGGTCATGTCCAGAAGTGTGACGGTGTGTCCCTGGTCAGCCAGCAGCGCTATGGTGCCGCCCATTGCCAATTCCTGATCATCCGGATGTGGACCAACCACCAGTGCATTCATGCGATATTATTGCCTTGTAAGACTTCCTGTTCGTTCCGTCGACGTCTGGTCGCGGTGCTTTGTATCCGCAAACGACCGGTTCAGCGTTTATTCATTGGAATCCAATGACAGTCGCGCGGGCCGATGTATTCGGCACGCGGGCGAATCAGCTTGTTGTTGGCGTATTGTTCCAGAATATGGGCTACCCAGCCGCTGGTCCGGCTGATTGCGAAAATGGGCGTAAACAGATCTGAAGGAATATTCAGATAGTGATAAACCGATGCGCTGTAGAAATCGACATTTGGCTTCAGCGCCTTGCTGCGTTCGACAATCTCTTCAATTTTCACCGACATTTCGTACCATTGTTCCCGGCCCGTCAGTTTGCCCAGTTGTCGCGACATTTCCTTGAGATGCTTGGCGCGCGGATCGCCATTTTTATAAACGGCATGGCCGAAGCCCATGATCTTTTCATGGTGATCAAGTTTGTTGCGGATGCTGGCATCCACCCGGCCGGGCGATCCAATTTCATTCAGCATTTTCATAACCTGTTCGTTGGCACCGCCGTGGAGGGGGCCTTTTAGTGCGCAAATGGCCGCAATTACCGCCGAGTGCATGTCCGTCAGCGTGGCCGCGGCAACGCGAGCCGTGAATGTGCTGGCATTCAGTTCGTGGTCCGCGTGAAGAATGTAAGCCTTGTCCAAAGCCCGTACCGCCAGCGGCTCAGGTGCGATGCCCGTGAGCATATAAAGAAAATTGCCCGCCAGTGTAAGATCCCTTCGTGGGGCGACCGGTTCACGGTCATTGCGGATACGGTCGTATGCCGCGACGATGCTGGCCATCTGGGCCAGAATCCGCACCGCTTTCCGTTGATTCGCCGCCTCGGACATATCTTCGGATTCTGGATCAAACATGGCCATTGCGCTGGCCGCTGTTCGCAGGGCTTCCATTGCGCGGGTGCGGCGGGGGAAGCTTTTCATCATCTCGATTAGTGCATCGGGAAGCTGCGCCTGTTCGGCCAGAGCCGCGCGTAGATCGTTTAACTCAGCAGCGCTCGGTAACTTCCGGTACCAGAGCAGGTGAACAATTTCCTCGAACGTTCCGTTTTCCGCCAGTTCGTCAATTGTAATGCCGCGATAGGTCAGTACACCGTTTTCAATGGAGCAGATATCTGAACTTAGTGCTACAACATCCCGCAGGCCGGCCGGTTGTGTTGGTTGACTCGCTGTTGTCTGTGTCATGCAATTCTCCTGTCACAGCGCGATCGCCGCGTCGATGAACAAAGCATCTGGTGTCCCGGCCAATTTCCGGCATCTGGCGGTCCGACCTTGTCCCGTTCGCTGGTTGCGGCAGCCGCTTATTTCAATTCAACGCAACGCGGGCTGGCGTTTTCTTCGGCGGCATGGTGCCGAATATCGCCCAGGCGATGGTGAACCCGGCCAGTCGCGGTTCGCCTCCGAATAATACCCACAGACGTTGAAATCGTATAGTTCACTGGTCGCGGTTGGGGGGAAAAAATTTACGCTTTTAGCCTCAAATTTTGCAATTTCGTTCGTCCGGTAGCCATTTTACAGAAAATCGCGAAAAATATTAAAGAATTACGCGCAATGAGCCGAATTAACCAAATGTCGTTTGATGTTGTATCAACGTGTTGCCGGTCGACTGGGTCAGTTCCGGCAGGGCCGCCGATCTGGATGACAATTTCCCCGGCGGGGGGTGCATGGAAGCACTTTGCAAGGCTGCGAAAGGATTCGCTTATGAGCAAGTCAGACCTTATTACTGCCATTCACAGGTTGAATCAAACCGCGGGCACCGATTTTCTTAACCGCTTTGGCGAAAAAGACTTGGCGGCCTACCTCGCTAGAATTCAGCAGGTCAGGCTGATTGTCAGCGCGCCGTATGCGATCCAGCCTCGATTACCCATTTCCGCCCGCTGGATGTAACTGCCTCTGGTGCCGCCGTGAATGTCTGGCGGTCGGAAATCGCGTTCAACAGCGAAATTACTTCTGGAATTTTCCAAGTGTTTGCCATTTGGCCTTGGCAGATTCGTGCCGGGCCGCGTTTTAGCAGGCGGCCTGGCCGCGGCGGATCATTCCAACCCGTCAGACTGGCGATCAATATTTTCTTTGTTGTGACTCGGGTTTTTGCGGCGCTGGTCTTGCCCGTGATTTTGGTGTATTGTATTTGGCCCGCGGCAGCATGTGCCCATGGGAATTAACCGCAGCGGTAAACCCGGGTGCGGCCCAAGCGCTCGTAGCTCAATTGGATAGAGCGTCGGACTACGAATCCGAAGGTTGCAGGTTCGACTCCTGCCGGGCGCAATTTATAAAAACCAACTGTCGAATCGGGAGCATTGGGTTTCTCTAAATTCAACGTCAGGTCTGGATATCTTCCGTTTGCTCCCTATATTATTGTTTGACGGCTCGTCATGTTTCAGCCGGTAATGGAGATATCGGGTGAATTCCGGCTTTGTGCAATGTGCATGGGGGGCATCGACTTGCAGTCGACGCAATTTTCTGCAAACCTCCGCGGGAGTGCTGCTGGCCACACAGACCGCCGCGTGGGGCGGCAAATCAGCAACTTTGCCGCTCCGGCCGCAGGGTGCAATATATATTCCGGCACGGGCGTATAACGCCTACCAGGCTTGGCAGCATTACAACCACAACACTACTCAGCGTGATGTGCGGTTTGCCCGCAGCCTGAATCTGAATGCATTACGCGTGTGGCTCAGCTACGAATTCTGGCTGCATGATCCGCATGAATTGCAGCGGCGATTCATGGACCTGCTGACCATTTGTTCGGCCGCAGAGATAAGACTCATGCCTGTGCTTTTTGAGGGTGACGGTGTGGAACCGACCGCCTTGAATATCGCGGATACCAGCCCGCTGCGAGCATCAGATATTCTGTCTCCATCTACGGACGTCGTCGGGAACCGCCGGTTGTGGAAGAAGCCGCTGCGATTTGTGGATTGGTTTATGCGGCATTTTCGCAATGACCGTCGCCTGCTGGCCATTGAAATTAATAATGAACCATTCGGCCATGCCCGCCATTTATTTGCCTATTCCATGATGTCGCATGCGGCAAAAGAACGCGGGGCTGTTCCGCTGTCAATTGGCGGGACTAATCTGGCGCAAAGCAGGGCATTTATTGATGCGGGTGCCGACATCCTGCAAACCCATCCGGAT
The DNA here is from genome assembly GCA_021852225.1 of Planctomycetota bacterium. The sequence continues at coordinate 705 of JAJZOA010000123.1, read as the reverse complement.
TTTCCCGCATCGCGCCGGCAGATGGACATGGTGATTCAGCATATTTTAGTCGCCGAAAAATCCCTCAAGCATCCAGTTTGGATAAGCGAGTGGCAGCGGGTTCGCTCCGGTGCCAGTGGCTGGGGCCGCAAGGCGCTGGGCATTAATCAGTGGCAGCCCGATTATGCGTCGCTGGCACCGACCATTCGCAGGGCCCGTGTGGGGAATTTCTTCTGGAGTCTTATGCTTAAGCCGGCGTGGCTGTTGGCGCAGCGCCGCAAGGGCACTTTGAACGGCGTATTCCATGAGGACGGTGCGGTCTGGAGTCTTGCTGACGCACGAGCCATATCAGGAAATGCGGATTTCCATGCGGTGGAACGCAAGGCGTGGCCGCACTGGGCGCGATCAATTCCCAAGTCATTGGGTTTGCCGGAAATCATATCCAGCTGAATTTGTCAGGTGGACAGGGCAATCGCATGTAGTATTCCAACAAATAATTTGCGACCGCGAAATGCGCGATTTTTAAAATGATTGGATAAATAGGCGATCTGTCAGGCGGTATTGCAAAGTCATGTGGCGGGGACCGGTGACACGGTGACGCCGCTGCTGGCACCGGAAAAGACCCAAAAAGCCCGGATGTGGATTTACCGGGGAGATGAAGAACATCCTTACAACGTCTTTGACTTTACCGAAAGCCGCAGCCGGGATGGACCGGCGGAGTTTTTG
>JAJZOA010000001.1 GCA_021852225.1 Planctomycetota bacterium | reverse complement strand
GATTTTGGGCGGCTCGGGCGTGGTGGCCGTTGCGTTTGATCCGCTGTGGCTGGGAGCAGGAGCGGCGGGGGGGCTGGTGGTCGGGGTGATTGTGGCACTGGTTGCCGCGCGCGCCAGCGGACGAGCGGCCTTGGCTAAAAATAACGCCGAATCCCAGAAGGTGCTGACTGACGCCCGCGAAAAAGCCGCAGATCTTTTGAAATCGACCGAACTTACAGCGCGGGCTGAATCGCTTAAAATCCGCGAGCAGGCCGAGCGAGAAATTGAAACGCTGCGAGCCGAAATGCGCAACGTGGAACAGCGCCTGTTAAAACGCGAGGATATGCTGGACCGTAAGCTTGATACGCTGACGACCAAGGACAAAAACCTGGAATCGCTGGAAAAATCGCTTACTGATCGAACGCGCAATCTGCAAGCCAAGGAACAACAGCTTGAACAGACGCTGGCGCAGGAAAAAGAGGTACTGCTTCGTCTGACGAATTTATCAATGGAGGACGCCCGGCAGTTGCTGCTGAAGCGCGTGGAAGGTGAAGTTCGCCATGATATGGCCCTGATGGTCGAACGGCTGGAAGACCAGGCCCGCGATGAGGCCCGCGTAAAAGCGACCAACATTATGCTTCAGGCAATGCAGCGATATGCCGCCGATGTCACCAGCGAAGGCACAACAAAATCAGTGACCATTCCCAGTGACGACATGAAGGGCCGCATCATCGGCCGCGAGGGCCGGAATATCCGCGCCTTTGAACAGGCCACAGGCGTGGATGTCATTATTGATGATACGCCGGGCGTTATTACGGTGAATTGCTTTGATCCGATTCGCCGCGAAGTGGCGCGGCTGACGCTGGAAAAACTTATTGCCGATGGCCGCATTCATCCGGCCCGGATAGAGGAAATTGTGGATGCCACGCGCAAGGAAATGGAAAATTCCATCCGCAATGCGGGCAAAAAGGCGGTGCTGGAGGCGAATATCAACAGCCTGCACCCAAGAATTGTGGAAATGCTGGGCCGGCTGCATTACCGCACCAGTTATGGCCAGAATGTGTTGCGTCATTCAATGGAAACGGCATATATATCCCAGATGATAGCCGAGGAACTGAAACTGGATGGCACACTTGCCCGCCGCGCGGGTCTGCTGCATGACATCGGCAAGGCGATGGATCATGACCAGGAAGGCGGGCATCCGGCATTGGGCATGGAATTCTGCCGCAAATTCAATGAACCCGAAGCGGTGCTTAATGCGATTGGCGGGCATCATAATGATATTCCAGCCACGACTCCTTACACGGCGATTATCATGGCGGCCGACGCGATCAGTGGTGCGCGGCCCGGCGCGCGGCGGGAATCACTGGAGCGGTACATCAAACGTCTGCAGGAACTTGAGGCTATCTGCACCAGCTTTGCGTCCGTGCGCCAGGCATTTGCCATTCAGGCGGGCCGCGAAGTTCGGGTGATTGTAGACCCGGAAAAGTGCGATGACGCCACAGCGCGGCTTATCGCCCGTGAAATAGCCAATCGAATCCAGTCGGAATTGACCTTCCCGGGCGAAATAAAAGTGACCGTTTTGCGCGAGGTCCGGGCAGTGGAACTGGCCCGTTAAGGCCGTTTTCGGTTATACCGGTGCCAGCCGGTGGCGGCATCCGGGCGGATTATCAGCCTGGGCGGCATTTTCGCCGGGGCATAACAGGAGTGTTTTCAGTCATGGGTAGAATTGCAATTAACCAGCTCCGCGATGGAGATTCTCTGGATCAGACGTTTATTATTTCCGGTAAGCAGCTTGGCACCACCAGCACCAATAAGCCGTTTCTGAAGGCCGACGTTTCGGACGCCACCGGCCAGATTCATTGCCGCATGTGGAGTGTCCCGCGCGACACCTACGACCGCATTCCTTCACCGGGGTACGTGACCATCCGCGGGCGCGTGGAAACGTATCAGGGACATTTTCAGCTAGTGGCCGAAACGATTAACCGGGTGGAAGATCCATCACGGATTGATGTGACACAACTGCTCAAACAGACACGGAAAAGCATCCCGGACATGCAGGCCCGCGTGCGGGAAATTCTTTTGCAGATCAAGGACCCGGACCTGGCGCTTGTCGTCAACTCGTTTCTGGACGATACCGAGTTGATGAAAAAATTTGCGCTTTCACCGGCCGCCCAGAAAATGCATCACGCCTGGCTTGGCGGCCTGCTGGAACATACGCTAAGTCTGCTGGAATTGGCGCTATTGATCTGCCCGCGCTACCCGGATATAGACCGTGATCTGGTTCTGGCGGGGCTTTTTCTGCATGACATCGGCAAGACGGCTGAACTTTCCTATCACTGTGGTTTTGACTACACGGACATGGGCCGGCTGGTCGGGCATGTCGTGCTCGGTACGCTCTGGATTCATCAGCATGCGGCGCAAATCGGCAAACAGCGTGGCGCACCGATTCGCGCGGACCTGCTGATGGTGCTGGAGCATATCGTGCTTTCGCACCATGGCGAGCCGGAATTCGGTGCCGCTATTCAGCCAAAAACGCCCGAAGCGGTGCTGATAAATCTGATAGATAATCTGGATGCCAAAACCCAGATGGCGGTGGATGCCGTGGCCGAGCCTACGGAAAATTCCAACTGGACTGATTTCAAAAAGGCTTTCAATACGGCGCTTTATCGCCCGTCGCTGACCAAGCCATAATATTCCCCCCGCGGGATACTAAACCCTCCGCCATGCCGCTGGCGCATTGCCGGAATTGCTGACCGCGACGAAATATTGCGGACGCGGGAATTCTTGCGCTAAATTCGCTAGAATGGTGCCATGTTTACAGGGCTTGTACAGGCTATGGGTACAATTGCCGCCAACGAACCAACCGGGGCGGGACGGCGGCTTTGGGTGAACCCGTGCGAGTTGCCCATGGCGGCCATTAAATCCGGAGACTCCATTGCGGTCGCTGGTGTCTGCCTTTCGGTGGCCGGCCCGCCCGCCGATGGCGCGTTGAGTTTTGACGTGATCAGCGAAACACTGGCCCGCACCACATTGGGCGACAAACAAATCGGGGATCGTGTGAATCTGGAACAAAGCTTGCGCGCCGGCGATCCTCTGGGCGGCCATTTCGTACAAGGCCATGTGGACGCTGTGACCACGGTTCTGGAAGTGAAAATGTCCGCTGAAGACTGGCGTATCACATTTTCATTGCCGCAAGAGTGTCGCGGTCTGCTGGTGGACAAGGGCAGCGTGGCATTGGACGGTGTTTCCATGACCGTCGCCCGAGTGACCAACCGAGATTTTACGGTGGCGGTTATACCGACCACCCTTCGACAGACCACGTTGGGGCGCTTGCGCCCGGGTGAAAAGGTGAATGTGGAAACTGATATTCTGGCCCGAACTATTTTGAATTATTTGCGGGACATGGTGCCTGGATGTTCACCGGCGGTGGCTGTGGCGGGAACCGGGGTGCGGACATGAGCGGCACGTTGCCTACCATAGGCATCACCATGGGCGACCCGGCCGGCATAGGAGCCGAGGTGATCGTCAAAGCGTTGGCCGCGCCGGAAGTGCGGCGGCAGGCGAGATTCGTGATTTTCGGCTTTAACGAATTGCTGTCTTATTCTGCAGATATGGCTGAAATTGAACCGTTCTGGTGGCGCGACCAGCCGGAGCGGTTGCGCCCCTACGACCAGGATGTGGTGGTGCTGGATTACGACGATTTCGGTTTTATGGGTATGGACCTTAAAGCTCCCTCGAAACTCGGCGGCGTGGCCTCCATGCGATTTGTGGTGGATGCCTTGGAAGCGGCAAAAACACGCCGGATTGATGCAATGGTAACCGGGCCGATCTGCAAGGAAAGCTGGAAAATGGCGGGTTATAACCGTTGGCCTGGGCATACGGAAATGCTGGCCGAACGTACCGGTGCCAGGCGTTTTGCGATGATGTTCGCCGCCAACGCTCGAACGCCGGTATCGGCGGCTGAAACGCCGTCGCTGGCCGTCGGCGCCCCTCCGCTTATCAGTAGCCATAAAGGCCTGAAAGTTGTGTTGTGCACCATTCATGAGCCATTGTTTGAGCTTCGGCACAGTTTCAAAATAGGGACGGTTTTTGACCCGATTGATCTGGCCCATCAGGCCTTGATTGATTGGTTCGGTATTGAAAAGCCGCGGATTGCTGTATGCGGGCTGAATCCTCATGCGGGTGAAAATGGGCAATTTGGTGATGAAGAAAAGCGCATTATTGAACCTGCCATTCTTATGGCCCGGCAGCAGGGGATGGATGTGCACGGTCCGTTCAGCGCGGACACCATTTTTGTACAGGCCGCACAGGGGGCTTATGACCTGGTGGTGGCCATGTACCATGACCAAGGGCTGATTCCAGTAAAATTGCTGGACTTTTCCGGCAGCGTGAACCTGACGCTGGGGCTGCCGATTGTGCGAACCAGTGTGGACCACGGCACAGCCTTTAATATTGTTGGCCGCAACCGTGCGGATGCCGGTTCCATGCGATCGGCAATTCTGATGGCCTGTGATATTGCCCGGCGGCAGGCGGCCCAACGGCTGGGCAACCCGTCTGAATCATAATTTTCTGTCTTCTAAAATGCTTTCCGCCACAACTGAATCCTAACGTGGGGGGCGGGCGTCTTGGCATGCAGGCAATCACCGGCACGGCTCCAGTCACTCTACGACGGGCCTCCGAATCTTCCCCAACGGCGCAGCCCTCCCAGGAAAACGCCTGACCCGCTGGAAAAGCTGGCAGCCCCTTTTAAGCCTCCATGCCACGCCGGGATATTTACGCTCTGCTTCGGTTCGCTTATGCTCAAGGACTTGCGGAAGAACCGACCTTGCGGGCCGGTACTGGCAGACGGCAATAGAACAGGAAACGGCGATGTCCATAACCTTGATGCGTAAATACAGCAAACCCCTGATGGCGTTCTTTGGCGTCATCCTGATGATTGTGTTCCTGGCCGGGTATTCGTATACCTCGGGCATGGGCAAGGGAGGATCCAGCTTTGTCATTGGCAAACTGGACGGTCAGCCACTGACGACGGGCGATCTGACGATCGCCACTATTGACGTGCGCATCCTGCGCCGCTTGAATCCAGGATTGGTTCCCTGGCTCTCGCAGCGGAACAATACCGATGCGGCGATCCAGTTTTATCTGCTTTTGCGCGAAGCCCGCCAAAATGGATTTCTGCCGGACTACAACACGGCGGCTGCGGAGCTAAGCGATAAGCGCGTGCAAAAACGCGTGGAAGCCGTTATGCAGAATTCCAGTTACGTTGCCCAGAATATTGTGCAGGCGATCGGCGATTACAACCAAATTCAGGCATTGGCGAATTTCGTGTATGGCGCCGCCCAGCCCAGCGATCCGCAGTTGGCGCACACCATCAGCGAACTGGAGTCGTCTTTACAAATTGGCTACATTCGTCTTCGTGCGGCCGACAATGCCGGTGCCATGCCGTCGCCCGGTGCCGCCCTGCTTCAAACCCTGTTCAGTCGCTATCGCACCATGTTGCCATGGGATCCGTCTTCACCGGCGGCACCGCCGACGGTGGCCGGGCATCAGTATCCGTTTGGGTACCGGTATCCGGACCGGGTGAAAATTGAATTTATGAAGTTTCAAAGCGCCAAAGTGCGCGCCGGCATGAAGGTAACATTTGCCGATGTGCAGGCGGCATACCGCTATTACCAGAACCATCGCGATGAATTCGCGGTGGAACCGCCCGCCAGCGCCGATAGCACTTCCGCTCCAACGGTCTATAAGCCGTTCGCAGCGGTGAAAGCAAAATTGATCCGCCAACAGCAGGACAAGCGGATTGAACTGTTGTTCCGTCGGATGACCGAATATGCCACGCGGCAGACCGGCAAGGTATGGGCGAATCCGGAAATTGACGGCTTATATGCCGCCATGCCCGCGGCCAAATGGGCGTCCTACAAGGGGATTGCCGCCAAAATCGGCAAACGCTTCGGCTATACGCCATTGGTTGCAACCTGGAACCAGTGGGCGGATGCTTCCGCGCTTTCCAGCTTGCGTGGAATTGGTCAGGCCGGCGTGACGGAAAGTGGATTTTCTGCTCCGGTGGGCTTGGCGACATTGGCCATGAAGGTGCATGAACTGGATCTCCATAGCAAAGGTCTTGGCCTGCTGCTGCACCTGCAGGTAGGCCGCGACGGTCCTGTTCTGACTGATTCAAAGGGTAACGATTATATCTATCGCGTCACAGCGGTCAGTCCGGCGCATGATCCCAAAACGCTGAAACAGGTGCAGGCACAGGTTGTGCACGACGCCCGGTTGCTGGAGGCGTACAAAGCCGACACGGCCCGCGGGGCTGTACTGGCCGCGCTGGCTGTGAAAATCGGCTTGGCCGCGGTAGCCAAAAAAGAGACCTTGCCGGTTCAATTTCCCAATGCCTTCACCGCCCTGACCCGCTATCCGGTGGGTTATGACGCCTCGGGTGAGGCAATTAACATTTTGGTTCCTTCTTATGTGCCAGGCGTGCATGGACGACTGGGGCAGTTGACCCGTGCCTCCATCCGGCTGGCCCGCCAGGAGCAGGCCATGAAGGTGGCCAAGCCCACCCGGCCAGAGACCGCCGCGCAGCTTTTGAAAACCGAAAAACTTTCCGCGCTGATTGCCCGGTTGGCTGGCAAGCCGGCGACCTGCATCGCGGTGGACCCGCGGCTGGAAGTGTTTGTGCTGCAACTGGTTCACGCCCGGCCATTGCCGGCAAATGTGCTTGCGGCCTCCTATGTCCGCGTAGGTGGCGCATCCGTGCTGAATTTTCAGATGCGCCAGTTATATCTCGGGAATTGGCTAAGGTATAAATCTGTGGTGGCACGCAGCGGGTTTGTGCCTGTGCAGTGAAGGCCGCACCCCAGGCAATGCCGCCAGATTGTGTTTCTGCGGCGCCCCGGCGAAGGCCTGACACCGGGTTAAGCAGTTGTACCGCGCAGGCGTCCGGAACCAGACATGAAAATCGCGATCAATTGGATCAATCAGTATCTCGACCGGCCGGTGGAAGCCGCCGCCGCCCAGGAAGCGCTGATCAACGCAGGCCTGGTGGTGGAGCACGTGGACAAGGTCGGGGGCATCGACGTGCTGGATGTGGAAGTGACCAGCAACCGCACGGATTGTTTCAGTCATCTTGGCTTGGCACGGGAGCTGGCGGCGCTTCTGCATCGTCATTTCAGGCCGCCGGTGGTGACGCTGATGGAAACCGGAGCCGCAGCGGAAAAGGACCTTCAGGTATCGATACTTGCGCCGGAGTATTGCCCGGTCTATACGGCACGGCTGCTGCGCAATGTGAAAGTCGGACCCTCGCCGGCGTGGCTGCGCGAGTCGCTGGAAAGCATCGGTTTGCGCAGTGTCAACAATGTGGTGGACGTAACCAATTACGTTCTGATGGAAACCGGTCAGCCATTGCACGCTTTTGATTTTGCCCAGGTGCGCGGCGGCCGCCTGACGGTTGACACCGCGGGTGAAAACGAATCGCTGCTGGCGATAGACGGACGCAGTTATCCACTGGACAGTGATACGCTGGTGATTGCCGACGCGGTTTCCCCGCTGGCAATTGCGGGCATTATGGGCGGCAAAGAAAGCGAAGTGACCTCGGCTACGCGCGACATTGTGCTGGAATCCGCCGGGTTTGATCGGCTTTCCGTTCGGGCTACGGCGCGCCGCCTGGGGTTGTCGTCCGATTCGTCGTTTCGTTTCCAGCGCGGTGTTGATCCGGCTATGGTGGAATTCGCCTCACGGCGGGCGGCTCAACTCATTGTTGAACTGGCGGGCGGCGAGCTGGCTTCAGGTCTGCTTATGGCAGGCAGGGCGGTCATACCAGACGTGACGGTCAAACTTCGTCTTGCACGCATCCGTGAAATTCTGGGCACCGTTGTACCTCTGGAAGAGGTGGTCTCGATTCTTGGGCATCTGCACCTGCATCCGCAATCAGACCCGCAGACCGGCGGAATTGTCTGCCGTATTCCATCCTATCGATCGGATATTACGCGGGAAATAGACCTGATTGAAGAAATTGTGCGCGTTTGGGGATATGGCCGCGTTCCGCTGGGAGCAGCCGTCACGCACACAGTGACTCCGGTGGAAGATACGGAACGCGCGCGGCAGGTCGTGCGGAACAGTTTGTGTGCCGCCGGCTGGCATGAGGTCGTTACCTACAGTTTTGTGGATCATCATGAGATTGACCTTTTTATGCCGCCGAACCGGTCTGCGGCGCGCGTCAGCGATGCGGTGCGGAAATCCGCCAATCTGCTGCGGCCGTCCATTCTGCCCGGCCTGCTGGCGGCGCGCAAGTTGAATCAGAGCGCCGGTCAGTCAGCCCCCCGACTATTTGAAATAGCGCGTGCCTACTGGCAGGCGGCCGAAAGCCCGACGGTGCCGCCAAGCGAAGAATTGCGCCTCGCAATTGTGGGCAATAGCATCACTGAAGTGCTCGGCGTGGTGGAGGTGATGTTAAATGCGATCAATCCGCGGCTGATGCTTCGGCAAACGCCGACGGCTGTGCCGGGAATGGCGACGGGAATTTCCGCCGCGCTTATTGCGCATCCAGACCAAATCAGCCCGTCCGGTGAATCGTCCGCCGGTACGCACATTGGATTTGCCGGTGAATTCAGCGCGGATGTGATGAAACATTATGACCTGCGTCATGCCGCAGCGGGTGCCGAGCTAAATCTGCCCGCACTCATCAACCTGTTTGTGCCGATGCGGACCGCGGTTCCCGTGCCGCGGTTCCCGGCGGTTTGCCGCGATTTATCGCTAGTTCTGCCTCTATCTGTCCGTTGGGCGGACGTGCGCGACACGTTGGCCGCCGCTGGGCTGAAATTCCTGGAACAGATTAGCTTTACCGGAACCTATCGCGGCAAGCAGGTTCAGGAGGGCGTTAAAAGTCTGACTTTTAGCCTGGTCTTCCGCGATTCGGCTGGAACATTGCGTTCGGAACATGTGGAACAGCAGGTTCAAAATGCCGTGGATTTGCTGGCCTCCCGGTTTGGCGCTCAGCTTCGCACGTAACATTTGCACTCTCACAATTTTCAATTCGCGACGTGCCTCTGCGGTCAATAAAGTCTGGGGCACGCGTTTCGATTGCAAGCACATGCATCGCTGGTCGGGGCATGTGGGGCAACTGGCGGTGGCGCTGCGGGATTCAGCAGGTGCGGGAGGTGATCGCGATTGCCAAAAAACATTTTTGGGCGCGTGAGCGGATTTGGGAGTGTCACCACGCCGCGTAGCGGATTTGATTGTGCTGACGGTTTATACCACATGCCGCCAATAACTGAACGTGATCAAACATTTGAAAATCACCGCTCTTAATGTTCTCCGCGGTGCGGTGTGAAATCCATCGTTGCCGCCATCTTGTCCGCCAGATAGACGGTCTATCGTTTATTTGGCCGCCCGATTCAGCTTCGCCGCTGCCCACAAACGGTTTGTCGCATAGCCATGAAGGGCAGACTGTGCGCCTTTTGTGTGGCGCAATTCATCATGATTCGATGCAATCAGGATCCCACCCGTTTGGCTATTTGTCCGGACTGGAAAACGGGTTCTCAGGCCTGGGCCTTTTCGGCGGCAACTGCCGGAGTGGCTGCCTGACTGCCGCCGGCGGTCTGCACCACAAGAATTGAACAGCCGCTCATCTGGGCGACAAAACTCGGTGCGCGACCGAGCAGATTCTGCCTGAGTTTCCACAGCGGGGAAATTCCCAGCACAATCAGGTCATGATTTCGCGACTGTTCGACCACAACCGCAGGCGGATTTTCACTGGGAATGACCTGCATATGAATGTTGTTTCCCCCACCCGGATTTGGCAGGAACCGGTCGACAAGTCCTTTCACGCCGATTTGCTCACCTTCTTTCGTTCGTTCGGGCTTTACCACGTGCAAAATGGTGATCTGCACGGACTCCGATCGGCTAAGCAGTTGTGCCGCCAAAAGGGCGCCGATGTCTTGCGGCTCGCCGAGGTATGGCACCAGCACGCGGCGCAGGTCGCCAAGGCCTTTGTTTATCAGAATGCCTACGTGGCAGGGGGATTTTTTCAATACCTGACGGACCACGCCGCCGATTGCGGACGGATTCAATATTCCACGGTGTGCACCCAGCAGAATCCAGTCCGCGTGCTGATGCTGAGCCACGCGGCAGATATCGCGCGCAATCGTACGGCTCGGAAAACTTAATGGTTGTATGGCCACATGGTGGCGTTCCGCCTCACGGGTGGCCGCGTCCAGAGGATCAACCTCCGCTGGGCCAAGTACCTCCCGCGCCAACTGCCAGTTGCCCGGTTCCAGCATACGCAATGCCGTAATGCGGCCCGCCTTGCCGGCCATAAAACTGGTGGCCATTTTTACCAGCAGCGCCGCCGTGTCTGGCTGAGAAAGTGGAATCAGGACATGAAGGTGATTTGCGTTTTCACCCGGGTCGGCGGCCGTCTGAGCAAAAAGGGTCTGGCGCAATTTGCGCCGCTGCGCGGGAAATTCAATCAATCGGGTGAGGCCCGATGAAAAAATTGTAATCGTCAGCAACACCAGAATAAGCAGCGCCAGACTGTGGGAATGAATTGCATGCATCTGCCACGCCAAGCTTAGAACCACAAGTTCCACCACACCATGGGTGTTCATCAACAGGCCAAGTTTGGCGGAATCAACGGCTTTGGCTCCCAGAAACCAGGCGGGCGCAGCTGAAAACAGAAATTTGATAAGAAAAAGCAGACCTGCGAGGCCCAGCCATATCCGCCAGATATTTTCCCCTGCCAGCCCCGCGATATTGGTATGCAGGCCGACGGTGGCAAAAAAGATCGGCATCAGGACCAGCAGCGTGATATCTTCCAGCTTGGAGGTGATATGCCGCACGAAAGCTTCATCGGCCGGAAAAATAAGCCCCATCATAAACGCGCCGAATATCGCATTGATGCCCAGCACTTCTGTCACAAGTCCGCTCATCAGAAGCATAAACAGCGTGATGGCCAGAACGTTGCGCGTCATGCGGCCGCGGACTTCAAAGTGGGCGTAAAACCGCCAGAGAAATCGGCGAACCACAAACATCATGACAATAACATAGGCGGCCGCCAGCATGGCTGTTCGTCCGCCAACCCAAACGGACCCCAGGATTGACGAACTGTTTCCGGTCAGATCCGCCCGCGCCAGGTCGTACACCACTGCCAGCAGGCACCAGCCAGCCACATCCAGCACGGCCGCTGTTGGAATAGCCAGCAATCCGGCGGACGTTTTGCCCAGATTCAGATCGCTGATAACGCGGGCCAGCACGGGAAACGCGGTCATGGCCATCGCGGTGGCCGCCATCAGAATAAAAGCCAGCGGACTTTTCTCGGTGGTCGTGATAAAGTGAAAATGTAGAATTCCCCAGGCGATAACCAATCCGCAGATAAACGGTCCCAGCAGACTCGAAAGGCCGGTGGCAACCACGGTGGTTCCTTTGCCGCGCAGTGTGGCGATATCCAGTTCCAGCCCCACGATGAACATGAAAAAAATCACGCCCAGACTGGCCAGCAGATTCAGCAGCGGCATGGACGACTTTGGAAAAAGCCAGTTCTGCACGGCTCCGTGCCACAACAGGCCCAGCGCGGATGGCCCCAGCAGCAATCCGCCGATCATTTCACCGATCACCTCTGGCTGCCCCACCGACCTTAACGCCGCGCCGCAGGCGCGCGCCACCAGCAGAATGATTGCAATCTGCAGGACAAAGTGCTGAATGGTCATACCCGCATTCCCGTTCGCCAGACAGCCACCGCACCGTCGGCTTCCAGATGATACCGCATGCGACGCGGTGCTGCATTGTCCCTTTATCGGGCCTCAAGTCGATTCCAGCGGTGGTGGCCTGGCCCCGCTGGCTCTTCAGCGGTGTGTCCGGTAAATCAAAAACGCCCCATAAGAAGGCCATGATCAGATGTGCCGATTCATTCCGGCAAAATCCCGTCGCAATGAATTGGCGTCCGCAGCCCTGAAATGTCGATATTTCTGCGGCATAGAGCCATTCGACCCGTCGTGAAATCCGCGGCATGGGCCGCTCGCTGGAAGTCTTGGAAGGGAATACGAATATGACAGGTGGTGAGAGTATGACAACAGCGGTAAATGGCGGCATGTCGGTTTGTCTAACCGATACGCCGCTGGCCTGGATGAACATGTCCAGCGCACCAAAGGATATGTATCTTTCAGAGCTTATTGGCGCGCTAAGCTACGCCTTGGACCTGACCGAGGGCCTGCCACCCGGCCATTGTTTGCGAGCCTGCTGGCTGGGAATGAAAATAGGCTATCGACTGGACTTAAGCGAACGTGAATTGTCCGACCTTTACTACACGATTCTGCTGAAGGATGCGGGCTGTTCAAGCAATGCGGCGCGGCTTTTTGAACTCTACGCCAATGACGAGCGGGAAATAAAGCAACAATACGCAACGCTGGATTCCCAGAGTTTCACACGCGTGGCGCGGTTCGTGCTGGCGAACCTGGCACCGGATGCTTCACTTCGTGAAAAAATCGGCCGCTTTATTAACCTTGCGCTCAATGGGGAAAAACTGCAGACTGAACTGGTACAGGGACGATGCGAACGTGGTTCCGAAATAGCCCGGCAGATGGGCTTCAGTGAAGTCGTCGCCGAAGGCATCGCCTGTCTGGGGGAACACTGGAATGGTAAAGGGCGGCCGGCGCACATGTCCGGAACCGCTATTCCTCTGGTCAGCCGGATTGCGCTCCTGGCTCAGGTAGCGGAGGTGTTTTATAGCGTGGGCGGCGCTGCAGAAGCCATTCGGCAGATGCGCGACCGGAGCGCGACATGGTTTGACCCGATGCTTGTGCAGTCGGCCATCGAACTTTCCGCTGAGCCGAATTTTTTCGGTGCCCTGGATGATTCGAATCTGGATATGCGCGTTCGATCTCTGGAACCCTCCATTCACGCCTGCCTGGTTGATGATACACAGATGGACGAAATTGCCGCCGCATTCGCCCGCGTCATTGACTCCAAAAGTCCCTATACTTTCGGTCATTCCTCCCGTGTGGCGCGATACACCGTGGCCATTGCACGCGCCATGGGATTCTCCCATCAGCAACGGCGATGGCTGCACCGGACGGCCCTGCTTCACGACATCGGCAAGCTGGCTGTCAGCAACGCTATTCTGGACAAACCAGGAAAGCTAACGCCCCAGGAATGGATGAAGGTAAAGGAACATCCCGCCTTTTCTGAGGAAATTCTTAAACGGATTCCCATCTTTGCCGAACTGGCCTTCGTGGCCGGTTCGCATCATGAACGCCTGGATGGTAAGGGGTACCCGCGCGGGCTTGTCAGCCGCGAAATCCCCTTGGAGGTCCGCATTTTAACCACGGCCGACATCTTTGATGCCATTACCGCTGAACGGCCATACCGCAAGGCCGTTCCGGTGGCCGACACGCTGGCGATCATGGAAAAAGATGTGGGATTAGCAATTGATGCCGAATGTCTGGCGGCTTTAACCGATGCCATCGGTCAGGGGCTGGACTGTTCCGCAGCCGCGTAATGTTTTTGGACGCCGATTGGCTTAGCGACGCATTTTTGACAATGCCCCATTATCCGGGTCAGCGGTGGTCGGAATTACAGGCACGTTGAGCCAGCAGGCGAGTTCCCTTATCGCGGCGGCGTGAAGCCGCTTATGGCGGGTGGCCATGCGGGCCGGGAGTCTGCGGGGTAAAGTATCGCGCCGCCTTTTTGCACCAGACTCAAAAAATTCCATTGCAAGATGGGCATCATGCAGATCGCCGGTAATTTTTTGAAAACGCTTAAGTTGCGTAAGAGTCATTTGCAACCGCGGCACGCCAGCCTCGGAAGCAAGTTCATAAGAATAGCGGAGCTTTTTTGCCGCGATTCGCGCGCGGTGAATCTGGATGTCATTTCCCCCAGCCGCCGCAACCCGGCAGGCGCTGGAAAAATTGCGGCGATTCACCAGAACCCGTCGCCAGATATGGGCCGCCGTCAGGCTCCGCGGCGCAGTGGGGCCTGTGGTTAAACTTTGGTTCAGCATGGTCAAGAATCCGCTGGAAATCAGCTTGCGAAGTTCGGATTGCAGTTTTTTGACAAGCT
>JAJZOA010000286.1 GCA_021852225.1 Planctomycetota bacterium | reverse complement strand
GGCGATTGGCGGCTTGCATATATGGATATTGACCAGGCTGAAGAACTGGACCGCCAGATTCTGGTGGAACGGCATCTGATCAGCCGCCAACACGCCTGCGGCGAAGGCAGCCGTGGTGTGGCATTAAGTCCGGATGAGGGCTTAAGTGTCATGATTAACGAGGAAGACCATCTGCGGCTTCAGGTGCTTAGGTCCGGTGTGCAACTGCGCGAATGCTGGCGGGTGGCCGATTCGCTGGATAGCGCCCTGCAACAGCAATTGGAATTCGCCTACAGCGGGAAGTTCGGCTTTCTGACCGCGTGTCCGACCAATGTTGGAACAGGAATGCGGGTTTCAGTGATGATGCACCTGCCGGCGCTTAAGCTGACTGGAGATATTGAAAAGATATTTCGCGCCGCCAAGGACATGCATTTGGCCATTCGCGGTCTGTTTGGCGAAGGGACTGAAGCTGTTGGTGATTTTTACCAGATCAGCAACCAGACCACGCTGGGGCGGTCAGAAGAGGAAATTCTTAGCGAATTCAGCGATGAAATAATTCCCAGGTTGATTACAGCGGAACTCAATGCGCGGGCCATTCTTGAACAAGAGCGGCCATTGACACTGGATGACAAAATCGGCCGGGCGGTCGGCGTATTGCAGAACGCCCGACTGATTTCCACCGAAGAAACGCTCTATTTTTTATCGCATCTGCGGCTGGGCGTCGCCATGAAACGCGTTGCCGGCCTGGATATTAATTTAGTCAATATGCTTTTCCTGCGGACGCAGCCAGCCCACTTGCAGCGGCTGATGGGAAGGGCAGCGGAAGGCGACATTCGCAAGGCGGCACGAGCGGAATTTATACGTGGAAAACTCAAATCCAAAACGTGATTTGCGGCTCGGACAATACGGGTGGCCACGCCACAGCCGCCGCAATCCCGGGCATCTCGGGCGCGTGATTCCCAAAGTTATTATCATGCCTGTTGGCAAACCCCAAGGCGCTGTGGACAATTTTGGAACAAATACCTGGCGTGTGCAACCGAAATGGACACGATTTAAATGTTTTAATAAACGGCATGTAGGCCTAATATTGCCGGAAAGAATCTTCGCGGCCTTTTTCAGCGAAAATCCTTTGTGTAGTACCTATGATGTATTGCCTGTCCGCGGGCAATGACGCCCGCTGGTTCGGTTGAAGCAGCGGAGATGAAAAATAGGGTCCGGAGTCATTTACCACCACGCTGCTTTCGCCTATACTTCCCGGTTTGCCGCCGGGGGACACCGACGGCGTGTTGATGATTTTTTGATTGGATTATGCCGATGTTTAAAATTCTTGTCGCAGACAAAATTGCCGATGAGGGGCTGGCTCTTTTGAAACAGCAGCCGGATGTGGAAATTAATAATCATCCGAAGTGGGAACCAGGCGAACTATCCCAGGTGATCGGGGAATATGATGGGGCCATTATCCGCAGCGGCGTTAAAATTACGGGTGCGGACCTGGCCAAACCGGGCCGCCTGAAGGCCATTGCCCGCGCCGGTGTGGGCGTGGACAATGTGAATGTGGAAGCGGCCACCAAAGCAGGCGTGCTGGTGATGAATACGCCGGACGCCAATACGATTACCACTGCGGAACATGCCATCGGCCTGATGCTGGCCCTTTCGCGCAAACTCGCGGCCGCCGACGCCCATGTGCGCGCCGGTTTGTGGGAGCGCACCAAGTTCACCGGCACCCAGTTGGCGGGAAAAACCCTGGGGATCATCGGCTTTGGCCGCATCGGCCGAGCGGTCGCCCGCCGTGCGGTCGGGCTGGAAATGACGGTACTGGCATACGATCCATTTTTCTTTTCAGAAAGCGCTATGGACGGCCAGGTCACCATGGTCAAGGAAATTGAACAACTTTTACCGCAGTGCGATTACATCACCGTGCATGTTCCGGGCGACAAAACCAAGGGGTTGATTAACGCGGAACGAATCAAACTGTGCAAAAAAGGAATCCGTTTTATCAATTGTGCCCGTGGCGGTGTGATTGAAGAAGCGGCACTAGCCGAGGCGATTAAATCCGGCCATGTCGCGGGTGCGGCCATTGACGTGTACGATGCCGAACCGCCGGCCAAAGACCACGCGCTGTTCAGTCTCGGTGACAAAGTTCTGCTCACGCCACATCTAGGCGCCAGCACGCACGAAGCGCAAACCGCTGTTTCGGTGGACGCCGTGCATGAAATGCTGCTGTACCTTCGCGGTCAGGGCATTCAAGGCGCGGTGAATGCCGGCGGCATTGAAATGAATCTTTCCGAACCGGAAAAGGCATACGCCGATCTGGCGAGGCGCATGGGCATTATTCTTAGCGCTATTGTGGAAAAAGGCTTTGATTCCATTACCCTGCGTACCAACGGGGAACTGCCCCGGCGGATTACATCCACACTCCAGCGACTGGCCGTCATTGAACTGCTCAAGCCGCATATTTCTGAAAATCTGAATGTGGTGAATGTGTTTCATCTGGCCGAGCAGCGTGGCATCAGCATTCGTCATGAAACCATGGGCCATTCTCTGCAACGCGCCATTCAGCACAGCATTGAACTGGAAGTAACCGAAGGGGATAAAAAGCATAACGCCATCGGAACCGTTTTTGCGGACCATTTGCCGCGTGTGCTGGCCATTAAGGGCTATTGGATGGACATGGTGCCGGAAGGTGCAATGGCCCTGATCGTCAACAAAGACAAACCAGGCGTGATCGGCTTTGTGGGTAACACTTTTGGCCATGCCGGTGTCAACATCGCGGACATGAGCATCAGCCGCAAAGGCGACAAGGCCCTTATGCTTCTGAAGCTGGACACGCCCCCCACCGCGGAATGCCTTGCTGCGTTGAAAAAAGACACCGGCATTGAAGTGGTCCGCAGTTTTACACTGCCAACGCTTCCCGGGAAGGAATCCTGAGCCTTGAATTTGCCGGATTTCGGGCTGGCTCGCCCCGGTGAACGATGCCCGGATGGCGAATCAAAGGCAATGCTGGCGCTTTTTCTGGCATTGTGACCGGCGGCGGGTATCATGTAGGCCCACCGGAAAAAAGATAGCGCCATGCGACTATCTGGTGCGGTGTCACTTGGCTAGAGATGCGGACCCGTTGGTTCGCATGCGTGAGGTCATACATTCGGCTGGAAGGTTGCCACATGAGTTGGTCGGTTCAGGACTCCTCGGAAACCTACAATATTCAAAACTGGGGAAAGGGTTACTTCTCCATCAATGCCGACGGCAATGTGGCCGTGCATCCGCGCGGCAAGCCGGAAAGCTCTATTGATCTGAAAAAGCTGGTGGATCAACTGATCGTGCGCGATATTCAACTGCCGACGCTGATCCGCTTCAGCGATATTCTAAATCATCGGCTGGCTGAAATGCACACCGCGTTTGAAAATGCGATCAGTGAAAACGGCTATCAGGGAAAATATGCCGCTGTTTATCCGATCAAGGTAAATCAACAGCGCCATGTAGTGGAAGAAATTCTCAAATGCGGAGCCGACTATGGCTGGGGACTGGAGGCGGGCAGCAAACCGGAACTGCTGGTGGTGCTGGCACTGACCAATGGTCGCAACACACCCATTATCTGCAACGGCTTTAAGGATGATGAATTCATCGAAACCGTTGTACTGGCGCAGAAGCTGGGCAAAAACATCATTCCGGTTATTGAAAAATTCACCGAACTTGAATTGCTGATTAAATATGGCCAAAAGCACGGCGTTCGCCCGCGCATGGGCATACGCGTGAAACTGGCCACGCGGGGCAGCGGTCGCTGGGAATCATCAGGCGGGGCGCGCAGCAAATTCGGCCTGTTTGTGGCAGAAATTCTGCGAGCGCTGGACTACCTGAAGGAACGCGGGATGCAGGACTGCCTGAAGCTTCTGCATTTTCATCTGGGCAGCCAGATAACCAATATCCGAACAGTTAAAAGCGCGCTGAATGAAGCCGCCCGTGTATATGCGGAACTTGCCCGCGCTGGCGCGGGAATGGAATATCTGGATGTCGGCGGCGGACTGGGCATAGACTACGACGGCAGCCAGACGAATTTTGAATCCTCAATCAATTACACGCTCCAGGAATACGCCAGCGATGTGGTATTCCGCATTAAAACCGTTTGCGATGAATGCGGAGTCAAACATCCAACGATTATCAGCGAAAGCGGGCGGGCCATGGTGGCCTACCACAGCGTGCTGGTGTTCAATGTGCTGGGCGTAAGCGGGTTTGATTACTTTGATATTCCCAAAGCTTTGCCAGCCAATGAAGAAGTTCCCCAGCCGGTCAGTGATCTGTTCGACGCCTATCGCGATGTGAATAAAAAGAATTTTCTTGAAGTGTACCACGACGCCACACAGCAGCGTGATGAGGCGCTGAACTTGTTTAACCTCGGATATCTGAGTCTGGAATTGCGCAGCCTGACTGAAAAGCTGTTTTGGGGCACCTGCGGAAAAATTCTTAAGGTTCTCAAAGAAATAGATTACGTCGGGGATGATTTTGAATCTTTGGAATCGCAGTTGTCGGACACCTATTTCTGCAATTTTTCGTTGTTCCAGTCCATGCCCGACAGTTGGGCCATCAAACAGCTTTTCCCGGTCATGCCCATTCATCGGCTTGAGGAAGAACCCACACGCCGGGGCGTGCTGGCGGACATTACCTGCGACAGCGACGGAAAAGTGGATTGTTTTATTGACCTGCGCGATGTTAAAAAGACGCTGGAACTGCATGAATACACCGGAAGCGAATATTTTCTGGGCGTGTTTCTGGTGGGCGCATATCAGGAAATTCTGGGCGATCTGCACAACCTGCTCGGCGACACCAACGCCGTGCATGTGCATGTGAATGAAGCCAACCAGATTCATATTGAGGAAGTCGTTCGCGGCGACACCGTTCGCGAAGTATTGCAATATGTCCAATTCAATGCGGATGAGCTGCTAAGCCGCATGCACAAGGACGTGGAGCGTGCCGTGCGGGAAAATACCATTTCCGTGGCGGAATCCGCGCTCCTGCTGCGTTTCTATGAGTCCGGACTGCAGGGGTATACATATCTGGAAGAACCGCACGACCGCTGATTTCCGCCGAATTGTGCGAGATCCGCCGCGTTATCGATGAATGGCGCCCTGAATTGTCAATTCCGATGCGCTCCGCCACGGAATGCGGAGGCCTGTTCCGGGTGTCTTTCAAAGCGGCTCAGGTTCCAGACCGATATTCTTTTCCCCAGCCGCTTTCTTTTCCTGATACTTTTTCAGCCATGTCTGGAAGCTTTTGCCCGCCGCGGTATCCTTGCCGGTAAATTCAATACCGGCAATGGCGGAATAGGGCAGGACCTCGCGCCGACTGTGGCCCGCCTCGGCACCTTCCACCAGCAGGCGTGCCACACATTTGGAAAGATCGGCATTTGCCGCCGACCGGTCAAACAGATAGCCCACCACGGTGCGGCCGTCCTGTGTGCGAATGGTGACATCCCCACGATAACTGAAGGCCTTTTCCACGGCTTGGCGCAGCAACGCGGGCGTGCTGATGTCGGCAATCCAACCTTCCAGGTTTTCATGCAGTGTGCCGGTATTTTCCGCCGCTGGTCCGGCGGATGCGGCACCGTATCCGGCGCCGGCCTCAGACACGGCAGTTGGAACTTCATGAGCATTGCTGACGGAATTCGGCATTGTTGCCATGTCCTTTCAATTGTGGCCGATTCCAGCGGAACACCCGCGGAAGGCGCGCCCGACCGAGGTTTAAACAGAAACTTCGTCCCGCTGCGGCGTGCCGCGGGCACTGACCTGCAACTGAACCAATTTCCCGGAATGGGATGGAACCGGTTCCGCGAGGGCATCTAGTGCGGCTTGATTGGCATACGTTCCGCCAAACAAGGTGGCCCGCGCCGTAGCCAGTAAACCCTTGATTGACTGGAAGGTGTGGTCGACCGCGGAGGCTTCATAGCCGCTATGAACCATGCAGTTGGCGCATTTTGGATTTCCGGATTCTGTTCCGTAATTTTTCCAATCCGTTTCCGCCAGAAGTTCGCCAAATGTTTCAGCATAGCCATCCTGCAACAGATAGCACGGCTTCTGCCAGCCAAAAATATTATAGGTGGGCATTCCCCATGGAGTGCAGGCGTACGTACGCCGGCCCATCAAAAATTCCAGGAAGAGCGGGCTTTGGTTGAATCGCCATTTTTTTGACCGGTTGGATAAAATAGTGCTAAACAGCCGCCGAGTTTTGGCACGGCCAAGAAAGTGCTGCTGATCCGGTGCCTTGTCGTAACTGTAGCCGGGTGAAAGCATCATGCCTTCCACCCCCAGGTCCATCATTTCATCGAAAAACGCACGCACGCTGTTGGGGTCTGCTCCATCAAAAAGCGTGGTATTGGTGGTGACACGGAAGCCGCGTTTGACCGCCTCCCGAATGCCCGCCACCGCGGTATCAAAAGTACCTTCACGGCAGACGGAAAAGTCATGATGTTCGCGCTGGCCGTCCATGTGCACGCTGAACGTCAGAAATTTAGATGGCGTAAAAAGATCAATCTTTTCCAGAAGAAGCCGCGCATTGGTGCACAAATAGATATATTTCTTTCGGGCAACCAAGCCCTCCACAATTTCTTTTATTTGCGGATGCAGCAGCGGTTCTCCGCCGGGGATGCTGACCATTGGCGCGCCACATTCTTCAGCGGCTTTGAAACACTGTTCAGGCGTCAGGTGCATTTTAAGAATGTGCGGCGGATATTGAATTTTACCGCAGCCCGCGCAGGCCAGATTGCACCGGAAAAGCGGTTCAAGCATCAAGACCAGCGGATAGCGTTTTGTCCCGCGGATTTTCTGCGTTAAGACATATTTGGCCACCGTCCACATTTGAGATATTGGTACGCCCATGACATCCTTTCCAGAAAATTCCGACGCCGCGCGATCAAAAATCGGCCTGCGGCATCTGGGAAAACACCCTGCTGCAGCATCACGCTAATCGCAAATTATTCATGTTTGCGTTTATGTGCAGCTTATGGATTATTATGATAGCGTCGAATCAGGTCATCGCCAATATCCCCTATCGCACCATCACAGAACAGCCTGTAATAGGCGCCATACATTCGTCAGACCGTGGCGGGCCGGCCTCATTTTATGGCTTATGCCAAGGGTTTCCTGGCTGACTTTGCTTGTTGCGCGGATGGGCGGGCCGCCCGCCGGAAGAACCAAATTGCGGCTTTCCGCCCTGGCCGCGTCCTGGTTGGGAATAACCTTTTTCAGCAGGGTGGCCGCCTGATCGGTAGTTGTCGCGGTTGCGATCGGCGGAAAAATCCCTTCGTGGCTGATTCGTCCAGTTTTTGCCGCCAGAATTCCGCCGCCCGAACCCGGAGGATGAATGCGAAGGCTGATCGCCCGCGCCGCGCGGCGCGGTGTGTCCTTCGGTCTGAGCGCCCTGGGCAAATTTTTCCGGGCGATCCGTTCGCCGGGCGGCGTTTCGTGAATCGTGGTGGGCTGGCCGCGCAAAATTGCCACCGGGGCGCGGGTGGTTACCATCAGTGCGGCGCCCATCAACGGTCGGACCGCGGCGATGTTCCATCGGGCTATTTCCGCCAGTGCGTTCCCTTTTTCGATCCCCCGCGGCACGTTCCTGCGCCTTGCGCTGCCGAATGGCGGCAATACGCTCGGCAATGGGAACTTCCAGCTTTTCGGTCATCTGCTGGGTGTAATTAAATTCCGGCAGCGTCACCCGCGGCAGGCGGCGGTCAATGGCCCTTTCAATGGCCCGCAGGTCGCGTTCTTCGTCTTGGGAAACCAGCGTAAAAGCGTCTCCGGTTGCCGAGGCTCGGCCTGTCCGACCAACGCGGTGAATGTAATCCTCTGGAATGTGCGGGCAGTCAAAATTAATCACATGCGATACATCGGCAATATCAATGCCGCGTGCGGCAATATCCGTTGCCACGAGAATCCGGTAGCGTCCCGCCTTGAACCCGGCCAGGGCCGCGGTGCGCTGGGCCTGGGTGCGGTTGCCGTGAATCACGGTGCAGTCCAGACTGTTGCGTTTCAAATAATCCGCCAAGCGATTCGCCCGGTGCTTGGTACGGGTAAAACAGATGACGGATTGAAGTTCATCGCTCTTTAAAAGTTCGCACAACAGAGCAGATTTCAGATGCTGGGGGACCGGATAAACCGCCTGGGTTATACCAGCCGCCGGGGCGCTTTGCCGCTCCATTTGAATCGTTACCGGGTCTTTAAGCAGGTCCCGCACCAGCACGCGGATTTCATTAGGCATAGTGGCCGAAAAGAAAAGAGTCTGACGTTTGGTCGGCAACAGCTTGAGAATCCGCCGAATGTCCGGCAGAAAGCCCATATCCAACATGCGGTCAGCTTCATCCAGTATAAGCACTTCCAGGCTCGAAAGATTCGCGTACGACCGTTTCAGATGATCGAGCAGCCGCCCCGGTGTGGCAATTAGAAAATCAACCCCGCTGCGAAACGCATGTTCCTGTGGCCCCATTCCAGCCCCGCCGATAATGACGGCGCCCGTTAACGGCGTATGGGTGGCAAGCGATACCAGATTCTGCTGGATTTGCGAAGCAAGTTCCCGCGTAGGGGTAAGCACCAGCACTCGCGTGGTGCGTTTTGCCGTATGCGGACGTGTCAGCAGATGGTGCATGGTTGGCAGCAGAAAGGCCGCGGTTTTGCCCGAGCCGGTTGCCGCGCAGCCCAGCACATCGCGGCCGGTAAGGGCGGCGGGAATGGCTTCAGCTTGAATAGGAGTGGGCCGGGTAAAGGCCAGGTCCTTGATACCGCGTAGCAGGTCCGGATGCAGGCCATAAGAATTAAACGACATTTGATTTCTCCAATAACGCCAGCGCCTCCGGATCAGCCGCATGCAAATAGCGACAAAAAACAAATTCCGAAGTTTTCCAGCGTATAGTGCTCAATAAATATGAGGGGTTCACCGCCGGCGGGCCTTTTGAACTATTATATACACTTCGTCACCAGATGCCAAATGGGAAAAACAGTATGGCCAGACGGCCGATTTGTTGACGCGAGTTATACCAGCGGTTGAGTCTGCCTCGATGGCAGAATGCATTCACTTGTCAAACAGCCAGACGCTGTGCGTCGCAATGTTTCGCCGGTTATCGGTTCGGGGTGCGGTTCTTCCGGTTTTGGCGAACCGGTGCGTTCCTCGATATCAGTAACAGGTGTGTGCGGCGGCGATAAGGGCGACAGGCGCAATGAACTGGATGCCTGCGGATTCTCTGAACGAACCGCTTCACTTGAATACTGGATGCTGCATTTCCATTTTTTACTTGTATTGGGGATGTTGGAGGGGTATAAACAGGACATTGCAAATGGGTATGCCGGGTTCGCGGTTTGATGATTTTGGTTCAAACGGGGCCATAAAATGGTCAGGAATGCGGATAGCATAGAAAACGCGATTGGTCCCAAGTGGCCGGGCGGGCAATATGCGTATGTGTTTGGCGGAACGGACGAGCCACAGAGATCACAGAGGACAGAGAGTATTATGTGCGGCCGCCGGGGCAGCACGGATACGCCGATCAGGCAATATGTATGGGGTGCGTATATTGATGAATGTATTCAAGTTAACCTGCTTGTGGCCGCCGGGCCGCAATCAGTGCCTGCCGGGGCGTATTATTTGTTGCAGGATTGGCTGTACCGCGCGGTGGCGCTGACCAATTCCGGTGGCGGTATCGTAGAAGCGTATGACACGGACGCCTACGGCAATACGTTGATCTTCACCGGCCCGGGTCCGGATGGCGTTTGGTTCACCGATGATGATGTGCAATCGACTTACGGTGCCAACGAAATAATTTACTGCGGCTACCGCTTTGATTCTGAATCGCAGCTTTATTACGTCCGCAATCGGACTTACAACCCGGTACTTGACCGTTGGATTCAGCGTGATCCGATCGGGTATAACGGCGGGATTAATTTGTATGGTTATGTCGAATCCTCACCGGTGGGGTTATTCGATCCGAATGGGATGGCGGCGGCGAGCGGCCTGTCGGCGCAGCTCAGTTACCAGTTTTTAATGCAACGGGTGAACAAAGAGTTGAAGAAATCATCCGAGGCAATCACAAAGCTTAAGCAGACGGTGATGGCAAATCTTATATTTTCAGACAAGGCGGCGACGATCGAACTTTCTGTGTCGGGCGCTTCGCCCACCGCTCCGTCCTCGCTGATGAGCGTAAACAGCCTGAGCTTGAAGGGTACCTACGCAATAACCCACAGCGGCGGTTCCAAAACGACCGGCACGGTGGATCTCTCGCCGGGCCTGTCGGGAACGACGCCAAGTGTAACGGCTTCTCTTACCAATACACCGCCGCCTGGCGGAGGCTTTGGCTTCGGTGGCTGCGCAAATTGGATGAGTGCCGGAGCGTCCGCCTACCTTAGCCAACAATATACGGCCCTCGTCGGCGGCATCAAGACGAATGTGAGCGTCAAGGAAAGCGATTTGGCGAACGGAAGCTTTTCCTCGATCGGATCATGGACCGCGAACTACACGATTCCCGGGACAGTGATCACGATTGGCGGGATCGCGGGCGGTACAATTCCCATTGGCGGCGGGCAGCCGGGCGGCTTTGCCGGCCTGACCGGCGGCTTTACGCTGGGCCAAATAACCGCAACGGCAAAAATTTGCCGCTCGTTTGCGGGGGGAAATGCCGTGAGCGGCCAACTGAAGTGGGGCAACGGACACGGCTATATTTACATGAAGGCTTGGACCAATAGCTCGAGCGGACCTGTCGGCTCAATCCTTACGGGGTCTGGCGCGACTTGGGGAATCGGATGGGGATTTAAATGACAGAGGGGATTAAAGTTATGGAGGATAAGGCGTCCCTCCCATGCCGATTAGCGATGGGCGCATGGGCTGCGTTGCTTGCGCTGTTTTGCGGATGCCAAGCCTCCGTTGCCCATGAGCGCAGATCCCCCGATGTGAGGGTACCCAGGGCAGCGCTAAATGACATATTACACCTTTGGTCGACGGCCGGGGCGGAGAATTTCAGCTACCCCGGCAAGGATACATCGCGATCATTCGATGCGCTCCTTTGGGCACGCCTCAGGCCGGATGGCGGCGCGCCTCCGGTTCGCCTGCTTTCCCTGGCGGCCCGTCGGTCGAACAAATTTTGCATGGTTCAGCTGGCCAATAATGGCTTGGTCAGTTATTGCACATCTGACGGCAGCAAATTTTTGTCAATTCTGTTCGATCCGCGCGGCAGGGGTGCATTGGTGGAAGTGGCGACCAAGGCACCCGTCATCCAGACCTTCTACGGGGTAGCGCCATCGCAAACCCATAGAATGTTCCGAATGTGCGTGCTTAAAAAGCCGGGCAGCCATGTCTTTTTCGTGTCTTTTTCACCTCTCTGGCTCCGATTGGCTGCACGGCGAGCTCACCACATATCCTACAACGGTCGCAATCAGGTGCTGACAATCAGGACACGGAAGCCAAGCAGCACGCGTCTTATTTTCTCAGGCTGGCCTATCCCAAGCCGGCCCAACCAACTGGCCCTGGCCATATCGGGTTTAGACTGCAGAGAAGCGTTTCCCCACTTGGAGACCAGCCTCCATTTGCGTGTGTCCCCTTTCGGCCTATTTCGCGGACTGCCATATTTTGCCGAGAGTTCGGCCACTCAGGCAGCCAACCCTAATACCCGGTGGCTCGGCCGCTCCAAATTCGTGGCGCGATACCGAGATTCCATATCGGCGACAGGTCGGATTTCGGCTCCTGCCGCTGTCGGCCGCCGCCGGTTTCTTAACTGGGCGGTTGGCCAGAAAGAGGCAAGCGTTTTGGATGACTGGATTTACAAGGGTATTGCGCCGGTGCGGACCGTAAAGCGAACGAAAGCCGGAGGTGCCGAATAATGAAGAGCCGAATGCAAAAATCGGCCATGGGGCCGGTGTGCGGCGCCAACCCGCGGCGACAGTTTGGCTGGACGGGGGCCGCTCTCGCGGCGACCCTCAGCGGGCTTCTTTGCTTCCAATCCACATTCGGCCAGGCTCCGGCTTCGCGGCCCATGATGCCTGCGGTGCCGATGCCGCGGCTGATCCGACTGATTGATGGCGTTCCAAACTGTTTCACGGTAATGAAGGCCCGGCTGATGGCTCAACAGGCTTCCGGCATTGCGGGTCCTACTTTCTCAGTTTTGGAAACGGACGCTCCCATTCCAGATGACCGGGGCGTCAGCGCGGGCCGGGCAACGCTGGCGCAATATGAGGATGGAACGAAACTTACAAGCGTACTGGCGGGCCGAAATTCCCTTTGCTACTAGGGTTCTAAGGGCATCACGAGATGTTGTGGGGTGTACGCTAGCCACCTTGTGTCAACCGTTCTGGTTGCGGTGGGAACGGCTGGCAGCAAACGGCGGACCGAGGCGGCTCTGCCAGCCTGGTTAGGGGGCCGGGCGAGGGTGTGGATTTACGACTGGAACGCCCCACGGCGCTTATCGATCCTTCCGAGCCTTTCGTCTCCGCCCAACCCACTGTCGCTGGGAATTCACTGGGGTTCCGTAATCGCACTGAGGCGCCCGTATCGGGTTATTTTGACCCACGGCCCCGGCGGTTGCTTTGTTCGGCTGCGATTTGGCCGCTGGGCGCGAAATGAGGGGCTGCCCCGCCTGACCTGCCTTTATTTGGGGAACCCAATGGGGAGAAACGGGCACAAACCGTTTTCCATGGCGGTCAGGACCGGTCGGCTTGCCGTCCCGATGCCGATCCACCTGACCGCCAACGGCTTGAAGAAGCTGGGGTTCACGGTGGTTTACCTGACGGCAAAGACACCCGCCCCCGCGATAAATCCCCTGACGCCGGCAGACGAGGCGAAGATAAAAATCATGCGCCGGCGATTCGAAAAATGGGCGGGTGTGTGGAGCCGATTGCACCCGGGGTCACAGGTCAAATTGAAAAAGAGTGGTGGCCACAAATGAGCCGGTGCACGGGCGCACGGGGGCTATTGCTAAATGTTGCGGATAGGTGCAATCCAGCGGCAGGCGGTTTGCATTTGCCGCCTGAACGCAGGATGATAGCGCAAGTCCGATTACCGAAAGGTTTATCTTGGTCGCGCTGGATAAGCAATTTTTTCACCACCACGGCACCAAGCCACAAGGCCGCGGCCGCTGGCGCGATGTGTCTTGGCAGGCGGGAAAATCTCCTGGTCGCCGGACCGCAGACATCCTGTCTGCCCGTCGCCAGCGCGATACATCCAATTCCTCCAATACCTCCTGTGAGAATGAAATAATCTATTGCGGCTATCGCCTTGATCCTGAATCGCAGCTTTATTACGTCCGGAATCGGACATACAACGCCGTCCTTGGCCGTTGGATTCAACGTGATCCGATCGGCTATGACGGCGGGATTAATTTGTATCAGTTTGTTGGAAGCGGGCCGGTGGGGATGGTAGATCCGAGCGGGCTGAAGGAAGCTAAGATACCGGGAGTCTACTACTACAAGGCCTATGCCACCGCATCTCCCCGGGCAACGTTTGTGCATGCCTTTATCGAGGTTGGCGGGGTGTATTACGGATTTTTTCCGGTAGTTGGGAGCGGGACGACTTGGGCGGTATTCAAAGATACCTTCTGGCTGACGCCGGGTGTGGTGCACACGAATGACTCCTATTCCCTCTTGCCGATTGGTTACGCCAACGCCCTTACATTACATGGCGATTACTTCTTGCGGAAATATGCAGTTTACGTGGATGACTGCGAGGTTGACGTGAAAAAAGCAGCTGCCGAGATTGCAAAATTGGCTGCAGCGGCGAAGGCGAGTCCGCCCTACTACAATGCAGGCCTCAGCAATTGCGCCGAGTGGGCAATTAACGTTATATACTTCGGGGTCGCCATGGAAATGGGGCCGGGGCCGCACCCACACCTTTATTTGTATTACCAGCGAGTCCAATCGGGAAGCGCCGGCGCAAAGCTGGCCGGCGGGCTGGCGGGGCGATGATTATGGATAACCAGGTCGTGACATTCATGGGCTTGCTGGCGGGACCGCCGGTGATAATATTAATTGCTTGGATATTTCCCAGGCATAGGGTGGCCGCCGTCGCTGTTTCTTGGGCAATTTGGCTTTTTTGCTGCCTGTGGTTGATTGAGCGATCAGTCGACATTGAGCGGCGGAGCCACCGGGTATT
>JAJZOA010000282.1 GCA_021852225.1 Planctomycetota bacterium | reverse complement strand
CCGATCTATCTGCACCTGGGTGTGGCCGTGGCTACGGAAAAGGGCCTTATTGTGCCCGTGGTGCGCTATGCCGACAAACTTTCCATGGCCCAGATTGAAGCCGAAATTAAGCGGTTGGCTACCCGCGCCCGCGAGGGAAAAATTTCCCTGGAAGAACTTGGCGGGGGCACGTTTACCATTACGAACGGTGGCGTATTCGGATCGCTGTTGTCCACGCCCATCCTGAATCCACCGCAAAGCGCTATTCTCGGTCTGCATAAAATTGAAAAGCGCGCGGTTGTCGTCAACGATCAGATTGTCATCCGCCCGATGATGTATCTGGCTCTTAGTTACGACCATCGCCTGATCGACGGCCAGCAGGCCGTGACCTTCCTGGTGCACATGAAAGAATCGCTTGAGGATCCTTCGCGACTGCTGCTGGAAGTGTAAGCCTCCGAAACTCAATGCATACCCTGCTTATGTGAACCGCTGAAGCCACACCGCCGGTCAGGCGATTCGGCGGTTCTTGCAATACTGTGGGTAAAATCGCGACCGCTGGTATTCCGCGATGGCATTCTCCTTTGGAATGCATAGCTTGTTCAATCGACGAATTGCCGAAGTGCTCGTCGGTTAAGGCATCCGTACCGGTCCGGTGGCTTATTTGAAAGGGTCTTTCAGCGTGGTGGATACTAATTTGGCTAAAAAATAGCCTTTTTTTTCATGAGCCCTTGTATCCTGCGGAATTCTTACTATGATACACGCAGTTTCTGGTTTTCTTTGTTCTTTATAAAGGATTTGCCAATGGCAGACAAAGCACCAACGAAGAGTGAAATTCTTTCGGCCATTTCCGCGGAGACGGAACTTTCGCGCAAGCAGGTCGCGTCCGTGATGGAAGCGATGGCGGGCCTCATCAGCAAGAACGTGGGCAAAAAAGGTCCAGGCCTTTTTGTAGTCCCGGGCCTGATGAAAATCACCGTCATCAACAAGCCCGCCACCAAAGCTCGCAAAGGTATCAATCCGTTCACCAAAGAAGAAGTCATGTTCAAAGCCAAGCCGGCTCGCCGCGTCATCAAAGTGCGCCCGCTTAAGGCTCTTAAAGACATGGCTAAATAAGTTCGCACCAGAATTTCTGAAGCTGATCATGCGAGCCGGTGGCTGCGGTTGCCTGCGGGCATGATCTTCGGAAGCCTGGGATATTGCCACGGACCGAATGATGTTGATTGTCTCTGGCCTGTTTAAACAGACCGGCGGGCATGCGATGCAGTTGCGTTCTTGGTGGCGATGTTGGGTGTTGCCGTGTCGTGCGTTACCGGTTTACGGTTCGGCTGACATTGGCGGCGATGCCTGAAATTGGCGGTTGTGCGGAAATCATTTGGACTGCGCGCGGTTTTCATGGCTTGTCCATGTTGATGGCGTCTGTTCTATGAAGACCAATTTGTTTAGCCGATCAATTGGGTATTTAGTTCCCTGTGTTTAATTTGCGTTGAATGCTGCCTGGCCGGCAATTCGGCAGGCAACTTTCAGCCGGGTCACCATCAACTCGACGTGATCTGATAGACATTTATTTCCCATGCCGCGGTTCGACCCGCGGCATGGGTTTCTTTTTTATCCCCTCCGACCAGCGTCCCGGCCAATGCTCCCATCGCGATCTGCTTGCCAGGTTTTGATTGCAGCTAAAAGCTGTGGTCTGATAAGGCCCGTCCTTAAACATGTCAGGTCATAAAATTGACGGCCGAGGCGATGAAAGCTATCCTGCGCCTGCCGTCCAGGATGGTTATCGTGTCGCTTGGAGAAATTTATATATATGGCAAATCGACGACACTTTCTGAAAATAATCACTACCGCCGCTGTCGCCTCTTTAGCCGCTGCGCGAACCGATGCGGTGGCGGTCCCGACCACTGGACGTGCCGCATCCGTATCGCGGGCAAACAAGACCATCTTCGGTGAAAATGTGTACGTTTTCGATGCGGAAATGCCTGCCGATGGAATCAACCATATCACCCGAGAAGTTTTCGAGAAGATGGAATCGAATCAGTTTGCATCGCAAGGGTATGCATTCCTGTTCAAACCGGGTAAATACCGTGTGAATTTTAATGTCGGCTTTTATACGGAAGTCGCGGGCCTGGGAAAAAATCCTGACGATGTACTTATTGACGGCGGTGTGAACATCAATGCCCAGTGGAGTGGCGGAGCCGCCCTGGTCAACTTCTGGCGGACAATCAGTAACTTTGCTGTGCTGCCCTCGGCTACCGGCGGTACGACGCGCATTGCCGTGTCGCAAGCCTCGCCTATGCGACGTTTGCACGTGAAGGGCGATCTTAACCTGTTCGACGTGTGGAAGTCATGTCATTGCGGCGCCGGCTACGCAAGTGGCGGGTTTCTGGCGGATTCAGTGGTGGATGGCAAAGTGGTGCCCGCGTCACAACAGCAATGGTTGGCGCGCAACAGCAAGTGGTCAGCCTGGAGCAACGCCGTGTGGAACATGGTGTTTGTAGGGTGTCAACATGCTCCGGGGAACACATTTCCCAATCCTGCCTATACGGTGGTTCACCGGACGCCGGTGATTCGTGAGAAGCCATATTTATATGTCGATAAATCTGGCGATTTTGCGGTCTTTGTTCCCGCGCTGCGGCGCAATACCATTGGAGTGTCCTGGGCTTCGGGTGCAACGCCGGGAGCATCAATTCCGATAGAGCAATTTTATATCGCGCACCCCGCCAAAGACTCGGCCGCCAGCCTGAACAGGGCGCTGGCGGATGGCAGGCATGTTATTTTCACACCCGGCACATACGAATTAAGTGACACACTTCGAGTGACCCGCCCGAACACCATACTTCTGGGTTTGGCCGTGCCGTCGCTGAAAGCCATGACCGGGCGGCCCGCGGTTTCGGTTTCTGATGTGGACGGCGTGACCATTGCCGGGCTTATTGTGGATGCCGGTCCGGCCAACTCTCCCTGCCTGCTGGAACTGGGATCTGTCGGCAGTGCGGACGATCACTCGGCTAACCCAAGCTTTCTTTATGACTTAACCGTGCGCACGGCCGGGCCGGCGGCAGGACGCAACGACGCGGGAATTGTCATTCACAGTAGCCATGTGGTGACTGATAATATCTGGATTTGGCGGGCGGATCATGGCAATGGCGTCGGGTGGAGGGCAAATGCCACAAAACACGGACTGGTGGTGAATGCCGATGACGTGACCTGTTATGGATTATTCAATGAACACCACGAGGAATACCAGACGCTTTGGAATGGCAACCGTGGTCGAGTGTACATGTATCAATCTGAAATGCCGTACGATCCGCCCGACCAGGCATCATGGATGGCTGGCCAGACCGATGGCTACGCATCGTACAAAGTGGCCGATACCGTGACCGATCACGAGGCCTGGGGATTGGGAATTTACTGCTTTTTTCGTGATGCTGTTATTAAATGCCAGAGCGCTATTCAGGCACCGTCTGTCCGAGGGGTTCGTTTGCACGATATGACGACGGTCTGGCTAAGTGGAAAGAAGGGCAGCCAGATCGATCACATTGTCAATCGCATCGGCGGCCGGGTGTACGGCAATACTCCCGCTTCGGCCATGCGACAGACCTTAAATGAATTCGGTGGCATCGGCTGATACCCGTGTTGTCAGCGACCGTTTCACGCCCGTGAGCCGTGACGGGGTTTTCCCCCTTTCACGCCCCGCAGGCCAGATCACCACATCCCGCGTATGTGCGGCCACAAGTCACGCTTGTAATCGGTCCGCTTATTTTTGATGGTGCGCAGCGGCATCAGGCTGCCGCAGCCCGCTTTATAATCCTTGTCCGCCGTGCAGGGTGTCCAGCGACTGATACTTTTTTTCCCGGGCGATGCGCTTCAGAAGTCTGATCCGCAATTCCTGTTCGTGGCGCGGCAGTTTTGTTGCGGGTGTCAGCAGCTTAATCCCCTGCTTCCAGCTATCAAGTGCTAAGCTGTTCTCATTTAGCTTATGGAGCGTATCGCCAAGGTGCAGAAATTCCGCGGCATTTTCACCGCCGGGAAGTGCCACGGCAATACGCAATTCTTCAAGTGCCCGCCGGAAATGCCCAAGCCGATAGTAAATCCATCCCAGCGTGTCACGGGAAGCGGTATCCCGCGGGTATTCCCTCACCGACAGTTTCGCCATGCCCAGTGACTTGGTCAGATGCATTCGCCGCTGCGCCCAGAAAAACGCCAGATTATTGTTCGCTTCGGCATTGCTCGGCTCGATAGCAAGAATCCTTTTCATCTGTGTGACATAAGTGGTCGTATCGCCCTGTTCGTAGCTCAGGTCCGCAAAGGCTTGAATGTCCGCGATTCGCGGCGCGGGCTGGTAGGCCAGATTGTGGAGGACAGCCAGCGCCCGCTTTGGCCTGTTTACCTGCTCCAGAAAATGTACATTCAGGCGTTTGACCCAATTCCGATTCGGCAATTTCGAGCTTAACTTTGCCAGCCAATCCGCTGCTGCGATCGAATGGTGCAGTTGCAGAAGCAAGTCCACATACATGACCTGACGGGAACTGGAACGAAATTCCCGCTCCGCCGCCGCGCGGACGCTGGCCATCGCCTTGTGAGGATGGCCGTTCGCAAGCAGGCTTTGCAGAAGAGCCGCCATGAGCGTCGGATCATCCGGGCGTTGAAAAAGAGCTGCGTGAATATCCTTTAAGGATTGTGCGAACGCATGACGGGCAAGGTCGCTTTTCCAGAGAGCCATCGCGATTCTTTTATCACGCGGATTGTGCTTCGCGGCGTTTCGCAGCAGTTTATCCGCAAGAATACTGTTTCCAGCGACCAGCGCATGATTTGCCGCAAAAACGATGCTGCGGGAATCCGTCGGAAAATTCACCGCGTAAAGGTGTTCCAGCCGTTGTGTCAGGACGGTATTGTTTTTATTTTGCGCGATTCGCAATAGGCTGCGGTAAGCGGGCGCGAAATCCGGAAACAAATTCAGCAGAATCAGGAGTTCATGAATTTCCGGGCGTTGCTGGCCGCGTGCCCGATATACTCTGGCCAGCAGCCAATATCCCAGCAGCCTATGTTTATTCATTCGCTGATATGCTGTCGCTAATCGCAATGCGGAGTCTGTCCGGTCCTGACCCAGGTCCATGGCCAATTGCATGACCAGCCGGTCCGGGTGGTGGCTCAAATGCCGGATGCCGGTACGCAATTCTTTACTGGCGGCGGCAAAATCGTGCTGCAGAAATAATTCCCCGGCAATAAATTTCTGTATGCCCGGCAATTGCGAATCTGAATTTTCGGCCGCGTATCCGAAGCCCGTGGCCGCCAGATGGTCTCCCGCCGCGCTGGCCACAATCGCCAGCAAAAAGTACCGCCAGGCTCTTTTCCGCTGAATTAGCGTGCTGGAAATCCGATTTTGTCCGACGGCCGCCGAGGCGGGCAATCCGGTGTGGTGGTTGCCCGTTGCGCGTACCAGGTTGGCCAACTCGCGTTGCGTGGGATATGGCCCGATCAGCACATACAAATCGCTCCGCACCACGCCCGCAGTTAGGATGCCATTGGCCGCCGCACCGGCCAGCAGTTGGAGTGCCGCCCCAGTCCTGCGCTGCTGTCGGGACAGGGAAAGATATTCCAGCATTGTGGCCGTGTCAGTCGGATGAGCATTCAGATATTGCTGAAAATGTCGCAGGCTCGCCGCCCACTCTCCTGTGGTCAATTCGTGCCGGGCTTTCGCAAGAAGCCGCAGCATCGCTGGATTCACCGCCCCCTGGGCGGCCGGTTTGATGGCGGCCATCGTTTCGGTCTGGCACATTGCGGCGTTTGCCGCCAGAAATACTGCAGCGGCACCAGCCCACTTCAGTAGCCATCCAACACGCCAAAGCCGGGGTTTGCGTTGTGCCGAATAGCGGGTGGTGATCTTCATATTCGATAACTCCGGAATCAACAGTCAGCATATTGTAGTCCGTTATCGGCGTATCGTCGCGAAGCCCGACATTCGGCATTTATCGGATCTGCCCGTCTTGGTCCGAAGTTGTCCGATTGCGTGCGGAATGGTTCGTGAAGAACAACTGTGAAAGTCTGTCTGCCGGCTTGTGACCGTGGTCCCAGGCCGCTTGGAATGCTCCATCTGTTCGCTTTCGGTGGATCGTCCGCTCACACATAAGTGTAGGTTGAGCCTTCCGGTAAAAAGGGGCACTCTTTTTGCTTGCCGCCAGAACGAGCATTTTTGTGGAGGCGGTCGTCCCGCGTGCGTGCCTTTTATTTGCCGCCGGCGCGGGACTCGGCTGGTGAAAATCCAATGGAGCGCAACCTTAGCCATGCCCCCGGTTCGCCGGCCTTCACGGGCGCGATCATAATCTGTGCAATGTGGCCCCGATAAGCGGTCGAGGCACTTAGTCTGATGGCATAATGGTGATAATGCCCATCGCCGATGATTTTAAAAGCAATGCTGCGTTCCGCGGCAAAGCCCGTCTGCCGCGTGTTGCGCCAGAACATCCTGCCGCTTTTGCGGCTGGTTTTAAAAGCCGCGTCCATATAGAGAACCGGAGCCTGCCGGGCCGGCCAGAAAGCGGAAGGACCGACCAATTCCGGGTGGTGCCCGGCAAGCGAAATATTCAGCCGTCCTTTGACAGGCCAGCCTGTATCGATTGCGTCGTGATAGACCCAGCCCTGCCGATCGCGGGTAAATGTCCATACCGGTGGGCGTGGCCGCTTTGCATGCCGATAAACAAAATCACGAATATCCTTCAGATTGCCCACAATTAAAACATAATGGTATTGATATATAATATTGTGATCAAGAATCACAGATTGGTTGGGAGCCATATAGCCCGTTTGAGCGCTGGCAGGACCGCCGTGGCCGGTTTGCGCGCCAAAAAAGCCGCCGGAGAAATCAAAAGTACCCGGTGACCAGACGCCGATTCCGTTGTCATTGCTGTCTAACATGGCCGCCCAATTTTCTGTGGCGTGAAACGGAATCCAGGGGTCGCCGCGCAGTTTGCCCGCGAAAACGGCCTGTTCGCGGGCCAATGCTTGGCGCGTGTCAAGGAACGTGAGTGGCCGATGGGTGAAAGGCCGATTGCCGGTATATGAGACCAGCCGCCAGTATTTGCCAACAGTATAAATGGCTGGGCATTCCTGCGGCCGTCCGGGGTATTGCGTGTGATCCATCCGGTGAAGAATGGTGGCGCACCGTACATAGATGGCGTTGTTGTGGAGTCTAATAGTGCATTGAAACGTGCAATGTGCCGGAACATTTTTCAGCGGCCAGATCATCGGAATACAGCGTACCACCAGACGCGACGCGGTCTGGTGGAAGTAGGTTATTTTGCTCCGAAAGCCGAAGGCGTCGCCACACTGAATTGGATTCCATCCGAGGCCGCGCCATGCCGGCGCAATTATTTTGCCGGGTGGAATATACGGATTCGGGCCTGAATAATCAGACATTTGAATCTCTCTGCCAAGATCGCAATGGTTAATCAGATTGGTCTTTTTTCCAGACCGGGAAATACTGGTGATCGCGCCACCCATGGCCAGATTGACACCCACCCGCAGTTTGCCATTATCCAGATAGCGCATGACCGGCGCGGGTGCGGGCTTGGCAAAACAGCGACTGATTTCCAGTCCGCGGCCAGGCATCAGAATGATAATTGCGACACAGGCCATCCAGCGAAACGGGTAGGAGTAAATCATATCTGTTCCTGTCACCTCATACGACCAAAATGCGTAGTCCGCGTATCACCAACCGAAATCGGGAAGTGATCATGCACGCCCGTGATACGCCGTCTGAACCGGTATCGCCATCTCCGCCCGCACAACCTGTTGAAAACCCGGCACAATGTTGGACTCCCGCGGATGCGCCAGACTGCGCTGAAGGTCGTCATTATTGACGCCAGGCATGGCGATTTCCTCCGGGACTTTCCTGCCGGTTTGCACGGATTATTCCAGCAAATCAGTCGCGAGCAGATCCTTGGCTATAAAACTTCAAACCGGGAATTGCATTGACCCGATTTACCCGCGGACGTCGGTCCTCCAGTTTTTCTTTCCGCGCTCACAATAAGGAACGACCAATAGCGATTTTTGTTGCCGTCATTCCAGATTTGTGGCGGCTCTTAACGTATCTTCAAACCCGGCCCCTCTCATTGCCGCATACTCGTGGTAATAATCGCCAAAAAAGCAAATTGCCGGATGCCCAACCCTTGAAAATATTCCTTCGCCATGCGTCCTGCCGCGATGTTTCCCGCGCATAGCCGTGTTGTACGTTTAGTCGCAAAGCCCTCGGATGGTTGTCCAAACGCGCATTGTGACAATCTTTCTGTCAGTCACGACGGCCATTCTCTGGACTTATACCCTTATGAAAGCGCCTTTACAATTCACGAAATCAACGCATGAACAGACAATACAATTGACGTGCGCCAGCTGCGCCTTGGCACAAGCCCGCGAACAGGCGCTTTCTTTGTGAATGCGGCCTATGACGCACCGGTAACTTTCCCAGGCTGGCTACAGCACAGACCACGGCTGTTCGTGAAGGCTCCATCGGGCAAGTGCCGGTATCATGTGCTGGCTGTCATTCCTATCATGACTCATGAATTGGCGGGGGTGGACGAATAAAGGCTGTCTCAATTCCCAATAAATATGCAAACCGCCGAACAAAATGGAGGTGTCGGACTTGGGCGGTTCGCTCAACACGGTACTGGAAAGCGCCCGCGACCAACGCCGCACGCTGGTGCAAGATTTGGTGACCGCCCAACACATATTACCAGCCCGAGGGCTTTTTGATGGAATACTGCGGGTCTTTTACCAGATGCAGAGAAGCCACTTTGTCCGGATGCGCGGGATTAAACCGGCCGGTTCCGGGACGGATGAATTTGGCCAGGCCAAGGTGGTCGGCGCGAATTCCGATCAGTACGCATTTGGCAATTTCATAGGCGCCGTAGTCGTCGTTATGCGTGCGGTCCACAAAGGCAATCGCAGATTTTTCGGCGCCAAGGGCGTTAAAAAATGTGGTGCTTAAGGCGTTGAGGTCAATCAGCGGCACATTCTGCTGTTTGGCAATGAGGCGCATTTCGGCGGGAAAGCCGTCCAGCGTGTTAATCTGTTTGCCATGTTTGTAAATGCGGCGGGCCATGGGGGTTACGAGTACGGGGATGGCACCTTTGGCGCGGGCACCATGAATCATGGTCAGCAGGGATTGCCGATATTCGTTTTTCGGACCCGCATGCGGGCCGCGTTCATGCTGGTCGTTGTGGCCGAATTCGATCAACATATAATCGCCGGGTTTAATGAGACTCATTATTTTCTTATAGCGCTGCTCCCCGATAAAACTGTTGGCGGATTCGCCATCTTCGGCGTAGTTGTCCACCACCACACGGCGCGGAACAAAAAAGCGGGTGAACATCTGCCCCCAACTGCACCAGGGTTCAAAACGCTGATCGGTGTCGGTGGAATCTCCGGCAATGTAAACCGTTATTGGATGCCGGGATTTGGTAATCTTCATGGCGCACAGGCAGGGACGGGAATTGGCGAATTCAACAGTCAACTTGTTATCCCATTCCAGAGAACCGATTTCGCGACCTTTCAGTCGCACGCGGCCACCGGTGGAAATTTCCGGCACACGTGTATTGACCGTAAAGGTGCGGATCACGAAATGGCCTGGTTTGGTAACAATGCGGCGGAACATCAGACGTCGCTGTTCGGCTTTTACTGTTGTGACGCTGGCTGCTTTGGCATCTCCCAGTGTGACGGTGACGTTATAATTGCCGGGCGCCAGCCGCACTGAAAAAAAGAATGGATGCCTGCTGGTTACAAAATGAGCGTCCAGACCGCGCGGCGTGTGCCGATTGACACCTTTGACCTTAAAACCAAGATCAAAACCGTAGCCGCGGCGGGGCGTATATTTTGTGTCGGGAAGAACCTGGATGTATCCGGGAACAGTCGTACCCGGTCCGAATTGAAATTTCAGCGGGGGTGTCAACTGGGCCGCGTGCGCCGCGGGAACCATATTCAGGGCAAGTAAAAGGCCGGCTGCCGCCGCAAACCGGTGCCCCAAAAAGCTTGCTGCAAACCTGCTGAATTGCGACATGTGGTTCATTTAAATTTCCTTGCTAAGATTTACGCGGCATTTCTATGGGTTAGCACGGCCCACTTGCTCGTTTGTTGCAAAAGCGGCTTCGCCGTCGGAGCGCCATCGCCCCAAGCCCCAAAAATGTAATCGCTAATTCACCCGGTTCGGGCGTGGGCGTAAGCATGATGCTGTGTGGGCTATACTCAAGCTGATAATCCGCCGCCAGCCCCGACACAGAATTGAATCTGCCGGTCAACGTGCCGGTAAAAGTGGCAATCGTATAGCTGCTTCCGTCATAGCTGCCGGCCAATTCTGTCAGATTCAGCTTGCTGGTATTATTCAGCGCAAGGTTACCCGAGATCACCAGCAGATTGCTGGTACCCTTGGATCCTAAATTGGCCATCAATGTGCCGGCATTGTCGAGATTACCCGTGATATGCAATTCGCCTGCGGGACCTGCGGCCGGATCCCCGGCCGAAATAACGCCGTAATTGGTTACATTCGCCGTGATAATGCCAGTTCCGGCCAGTTCACCGCCGGTGCCGGCGGCAAACGTGGTGTTGCTTTCATCGGTGGACACCACGATGCCTGCCGCATCAACCGTTAGAGACATGGCGTTGGTAACGCTGCCGTCAATCACCAGCGTTCCGCCGTTTATTTCCAACCTTCCGCCAAAGCTCTCCGGGCCGCTTAGCGTTAAAGCGCCCGTCCCGATTTTATAGAAATTGGTGATATAACCGCTGGTCCCATTCAGCGAGCCGTTAAATGTGGTGCTGGTATTCGACCCGCCCACCACATAATTCAGGGCGTGGTCCAGTGTCGCGCCTGGAGCTGTCTGCGTGCCCGCCAAAGTGCTTTCCGTCGTGCCGGTTAACGCCCCCAGAACAACGTTATACCCATAAGGTGCATGGTCTGTCTGGCCGTTGAAATAGGAAAATGTGATGGAATCCGTGGCGGTTCCATTCAGATCAAGCGTGCCATTGTTAAGGTAAAATCCGATCACGCCGGTCGCGTTGGATACCCCGTCAAAACCGACATTGGTGCCATTCCTGCTGGCCATCAGATTAACCGTACCGGTAAATGCGGACCAGTCGCCGCCAATCAGGTTTCGCACATAAAATGCACTGATGTCCAGCACGCCGCCACCAGACAGAGTGCCGGAGTCAGCCATGTTTCCGCCCAGCACCGCATAATTGTTATTTTCAAACACAATATTGCCGGTCTTACCGGTTGGCAGATACAAATTGTTTAATATTTCTCCGGAGTCATTCATGGTGCCCCCATTAAGAGTAATGGTTCCCACGCCCGCCCCGGAAACATTATTCAGATTCAGTGTCCCGGCATTCAGTGTCAGGCCGCCGGAAAAGGTATTTGCGCCCCCCAATGTCAGCGTACCGCTGCCATTTTTAATCACGGACAGCGTTCCCACGGAATCCTGTATGACTCCATTGAAGGTGCTGTCGGAATTATTGCCACCCAGCGTAAGGGTGTAGTTTCCGGTATTGGCTGGGCTGTTGTTATCCACAGCGCCTGTGCCATTCAGCGAGCCAATGGTGACATTGTTGCCGCCTATGTCCAGCGTAGCGCTGGAACTGATATTCAACTCGGTTGCCGCAGGCAGCGCCGAAGCGATTCCCAGGAACAATGTGCCTGCATTCACGTTGGTTGCGCCGGAATAAGAATTGGTGCCATTAAGAATAATGGTGCCGGCACCCGCTGCCGTCAGTGTGGCCGCGCCCGTACCGTTGTCCGTAATATTCGCATTTATGGTCAGGGCCGCGGCGGTGGAATAATTCAGCAGCACCAGTTCACCAGGATTCCCATCCGTTGGGCCGCCGGCGGTAAGCATGCCAGCGGTACCGCTTGTGCCAATAACAAGCCCCAGCCCGTTGGCCGCCTGCATGACGCCGCCTGCCGCGCCAAGCCGAAGCGTTTGGCCGGTGCCCACAGCCAGCAGTCGCACCGTGGTGGTGTCGGTATCCAGCAGTGTATTGATATCTGTTGTGCCGTTGGCCATCGCAACATTTCCGGTGGAGGCGGCCGTGATACGGAAATTAGAACTGGAGTGATAGCCGCTCATCTGGCTGATAACGGTGTTACCGCCGGCAAAATCAAGATATTCGGCGTAAGGAACGACGTTGTTGTTTGATACGGTGGCCCAATCGGTCTGGTTGAAAGTGGCCCAACCGCCAATTATGCCGGTGTTTGCATTGTTGGTCAGGCTGTTGCCATTGACCGTTCCACTTGTGGCAAAATCGATGGTGGCATTGTTGCGGATCAGCGGGCCGTTGATGGTTAATGTATGGCCGCTGCCTGTATTCCATTCGTCGCTTCCATTGTTCAATGTCAGTCCATTGCCAATGGTGATGTTGCTGCCGGAAGCGTGTATGTCGCCATTTAGAATGAGGGCGGAATCAAATACAATTCCGCCGGTTCCGGTCGCGTTTATTCCGCCGGACCCGACAGTCAGCGTATGGATGCCGGCACCAATTGTAACGGCAGCGGCGGAGGTGCTGTTGACACTGTTGACAGTCTGATTGGCACCAAGAGTCACTGTGGCGCCGGATGCAAAATAGACATCATCCAATGACTGGGGTGTGTTGTTATAGGCAACTTGGGAATTTGGGGATGTCGACCAGTTTCCTTTGGTATTCCAAGTGTTATCCGCGTCGGCCCCGCTCCAATATACGCTGAAGCCCAATTGTATCTGTTCGCCGGCAATGGCGGCGGCATATTTTTCAATGTTGTTGTAGCCGGTGTTGTTGTAGTCTCCGGCGGGGTTGGCGAAATCCGCAGAGGTCAGACCATGCTGCTGAATCCAGGCTATGGGGACGGAGCCGGACTGTCCGCCCAAGGGTAGCGAACCTCCCTGCAATGTGCCAAAGCCCGCATTGGAAATGTCGGTGTCCGCAGGGCTGTTTAAAATTCTGCCGCTGGTACCTAATGATTGCACGTTAGCCAGCACCTGGGCATCAACGGAATTTAGATGCAGGGAATCGCCAGTGTTGGCTACATCATTGGAAAAGGCCTGCAGGGCGGTTTTGGCGTTCTCTGTATAGAACGGTGTGCTGGCCGATGTGACACCGGTCGGATATACCGACGAACCGTTCAACACGCCGTTGCGGCTGGAGTTTTCCAGGTTTCCGCTGGCATAGGCGTTAATGTTGGAATCCATCTGGAAGAAGGCATCACCGGGGTTGGTGGTGGATGGCCCGGTGATAAAATAATTGCCGACGATATCCTGATTAAAATGGCCGCTTGTGTCGGCGACTGTATATCCAGCTTCAAAGTTATAAATAACATTATTAACGAACTGCGCGTCGGCTTTGGCCATTGGATTGCGGTTATGCGCGCTGACCAGGAGATTGTTAAAAAAGCTGGTCGGTCCGGTCTGGTCATGAATATTGAAGGTTTGGGCGGCGATGGGGTCGGCCACAATGGAGTTCTGAATGGTGATATCGCCGCCGGTGCTGCCGTTTCCCACGGCATCAATATTGTCGTAAGGGCCGTATTCGATGGAAACGTGATCCAGCAGGGCATTGGTCGTACCGTACATGTCCACGGCGGTTTTCTGCACAGTGCTTGGGCCGCCCTGCAGGACACGAAGGTATTGGACAATATCATTTGTGGAATTGGACAATGACAGATTGTATCCGTTGGTGCCCCCTTGAATGGCAATGCCCTGTCCCGGCGCGGTCTGCCCGAATATGGTGACATTGCTGGCGATGGCGAGTTCAGATTGCAGATTAATGACCCCACCGACATCAAATACCACAATTGAATTGGCCTGGCTGACGGCCTGGCGGAACGAGCCTGCTCCTGCATCATTAAGATTGGTGACCACTTGAACCGTGCCGCCGCGGCCGCCCGTGGCGTTTGCG
Source organism: Planctomycetota bacterium (assembly GCA_021852225.1). Next base: position 376 of record JAJZOA010000282.1, on the reverse strand, counting down.
CCAAAACCAAGTGCGTCAGGAATGGCCAGTGGAGTGGCAGCCAGCGCCAAGGTGCTGGCCAGCGGTGAAAGTCCCACGGCGGCTGCGGCCAAAGTCAATAAAAAATTCTGTTTCAGACGAATGTTTCGAAGTTTAATGGCGAATCCTCCGGTCAGCCACCAGCCATTACAGTTTAGGATTTACATCAGCTTCGTAAAATAATCGGGCATGAAAAAGCCGCGTTTGGCATCCGACACCTCTCGAATGCCACGCGGCCTGCGATTTTTTTGTTCCGATCTAGCGACCATCAGTAGGCGTCGGGATTGGGAATAATATTCAGAGGCTTCATGCCATCGTTTTTGATTGCCTCCACATGGCCATCACAGAATACCGCTAA
>JAJZOA010000256.1 GCA_021852225.1 Planctomycetota bacterium | reverse complement strand
CATGTAACCGTATACCGGGCCGAGAACACTTCCGCGGTAACCGAGTCGCCTACGGTGAGTTTGCCTGTTTTAATATGGCCGATATGCAGAACAAACCCGGCGTTAATTTGTGTTGTTTCCACGACAAACACACCGCCATGATCAGTACGGATTTCCCCCTGATCGCCGACCTGTCCACCCATTTCGGCATAAAAATTGGTTTTGTCCAGAAGCAGCGCGACTTTTCCGGATCCGCCCGCATGGTCGCACAGGTGAGTGCCGTCCCAAATTGCGGCGACATGTGCTCGCAGCGGCTTGTGCAGGAATTTGGCCTGGTCGTCTGTGGAATGGACACGCATGGCAGCAAGTTCCGTCAGAATATTGTTCGGCAACCCGGCCAGGTTCTCCTGACCGCTCCGACCGGCGAGACGGGCCTTGTCGCGCGCGGCATCCATCAGCTTTTCATAGCCGGGCACATCTACATCCAAATCCTGTTCGCGGGCGATAATCTGGGTCAGGTCTATCGGGAAACCGTAGGTGTCATGCAGCTTGAAAGCATTGGCGGCGGATACCACCGGCCGGGTGCCGGCGGTGGGGACTTTGCGGGCTTCGTCGGCGGCGGCGGCAAAAAGTTCCAGACCACGGTCAAGCGTACGGCTGAAACTTTCCTCTTCATTTTGAATCAGTTTCGCCACCGCATCCGGGTGTGCTTTAATTTCCGGGAATGCGTCTCCCATGGCATCGACCACCACGGGCACCAGCCGATGCAGAAACGGCTCGCGCAGTTCCAGCGTCTGGCGGCCAAAGCGGACGGCGCGACGCAGAATGCGCCGCAGCACGTAACCACGGCCTTCATTCGAGGGAATCGCGCCATCAGTCAGCGCGAATGTCAGGCAACGGATATGATCGGCCACTACCCGAAAGGCGATGTCGCGCGAAAGGCTCAGATTGCCGGCCTCTTCGCCGCCAGCCTGATCCAGCGTGGGAAATTTCCCGCCATAGCCAAGGCCGGAAAGGTCGCTGATGGCGCTAAAAATCGGTGTAAACAGATCTGTGGCGTAGTTGTCGGAAAATCCGCCGATGACCTGACAGATGCGTTCGAGTCCCATGCCGGTATCCACATGCTGGGCCGGCAAAGGCGTCAGTTTGCGGCCAGCGCCGCGGTTGTATTGAATGAACACCAGATTCCATATTTCCATGACACGCGGGTCGGTGCCGTTTACCTGCGGGCCGCCGGTGCCGTCTGGCGTGCGGTCAATAAATATTTCCGTGCAGGGGCCGCAAGGGCCGGTATCACCCATTTCCCAGAAATTCTCATGCACAAACCGGTGAATATGGTCCGGCTTGACACCGGCCACGGTTTCCCACAGGCGGGCGGCTTCATCATCAGGTGGAACGCCGTCTGCGGGGTCGCCCCGGTATACGGTTACATGCAGTCGCGAGGGGTCCAGTTTCCAGACCTGGGTCAGCAGTTCCCAAGCCATTTCAATGGCCCCCTGTTTGAAATAGTCGCCAAAACTCCAGTTGCCCAGCATTTCAAAGAAGGTGTGGTGGCGGCGTGATCGGCCGACATCGTCAAGGTCATTATGCTTCCCGCCGGCGCGTATGCATTTCTGGGTATTGGCCACCCGTGGCCATGGAGCCTTGGAAGTACCTAAAAAATAAGGCTTGAACTGATTCATTCCCGCATTAGCGAATAGCAGGGTGGGGTCGTCCAGCGGCACAACCGGGCTCGAGGCCACGAAGGTGTGCCGATGTTTTTTGACAAAAAAGTCTATAAATTGCGAACGAATTTCCCGTGAAGTCATGAACAGGCTCTCCAAGCGCCGAAACCCAAAACCCTTAGCTTAACCGCTTTGAAGCCATTTTGCATCGGTTTGCCCGGCGGCCAAAGGTGAATTTTGGCAGCGGCATTGACTGTATGCAGGCGGTGCCAGCACGGATTCCGGGGGCAGGACGGAAGGTGAACCGGGCGATGCAGCCGCCAACTTCGTCCCGCGCGCTGAATCACCCTGCGGCCAAAGGCTTGCGTATGTTTACGAAATGTGCCCCGCGCACGCACACGTGAACATGGTGAATTTCGTGAACATTCATCCTTTTCAATGGCGTAGCAGGCCTTGGATTTTGTGGCCAGAGTGCGGACGCTTCAATCGCCAGGCGGCATCATGTCCACCACAAGATTGTGAACCAGGGTGCTCGGATTCCGGTCAAGCACATGAGTTCCCGATGACGGCTTGCAGCACCATTGTGCTTTCCAGATAACAGTGGAATGGCGGACCGCTATCTCCACCTTGGGCAGAAGAATTTCCTTAAAATTTGCTCACTTCTCATAGCCCGGATTATGGGTCTTCAATCGCGAGAGGATTTCGCGTTGCTGAATTCCAGTGGTGGTAAATTTCTCGAAATGCAATACCAGCCAGAATTCAAAACTGGGATTGGATATTGCCATCTTCACGCCTTTCTGCTCAGCCAGCTTTATTGCCTCGCGGATTTTCGGATGCTGATCGACATCACACACGCACCAGACCGCGTCGTATGGTACGAACATGGCTCCGCGAGTTGCATCCATCTCCTGCTGCTTTTTTGCACTGATGGCATCCCGGACGACTGTCATGGGCGCCGATCCTCTCGCCGCCCGGACCGTAACTCCCTGTAATCTTGGACTATTGGCGAGCGCTTTAAAATAAATCGGTTCAGTCGCCTTGCCTTCACACACGATCAGAATGATCGGGAGAGGATTTCTTCCGCCTTCCGTTCGCTGGAGATGCTGTAACTTCCGCGATATCGGCCGATGTTTTATGGTTCTCTTCAAATTTGAACTCCCCAAAAAATGGAATGCCGCCATACCGGCCGGCCAAATAGCCCTTT
>JAJZOA010000229.1 GCA_021852225.1 Planctomycetota bacterium | reverse complement strand
TCTTCCGGAACGCTGGTAGGACCGGGGGTGAAAAGACGCATACGATTCATCGGGGAAACTCCATGCAAAATTTATCTCTGGGTGAATGGCTCATGCACAGAGCCGATTGTTTCACCACAAAGCCGTTGGACACTATAAGGGATTGATATTCCGCCACAAGGCCGGGGGCATTTCTGGGCATTCTAGTTCTGGTTGGGGCCGGAACGAGGCGGCGCGTGAGCCGCCCAGCAGCCAATGGCTTTTTTCGGAAATCTCAGGAATCCTCCACTGGTATAACCTGGGTAATTTCGGGAACTTTTTCCCGGAGGCTCTTTTCAATTCCCAGTCGAAGCGTGGCATCGGAACTTGGACAGCCGACACATGCGCCGCGAAAGCGAACTTTTACGACGCCAGCGGCGCTGACATCGACAAGGTCTACATCTCCACCATCCCATTGAATTAACGGTCGCAACGTATCCAAGACCGCCTGCACACGGCCCCAAAGCGGCACGTCGGGGTTGGACTGAATCAAGGGCAGCGTTCGATTTTCGACCATAAATCCTCTGAAAACAGTATAGAATCAGCGGCAACCGCGGGCAAGCCCTGATGTTTGCCAACAGCCGCCGAGGAGGCATAGAAATAATCGCTTAGCTTCTCCGCCGCAGCACCCAGGTCCGTTTATGCAGCAGCATATCCATGGTTGGCGATAAGGATTGCATGACAAGCAGAACGGTCGTGGCGGGGGGCACCGGGACATCCAGTCGATGAATGAAAGCGGCCGCCAGCCCGGCGACAAGCAGAAAAATTCGACGGGCGGCGGGTTCGATGGGCAGTGTGCCGGGCAAAGCGAGAATAAATACTGACGCGAAAATAAAATCCGAGCTGCATAATTCATAAGTAAGCAAAGCGATGGCCCGCTCCGGAGGAAGATACCAGATACCACCCAGACTTTGCCAGAAATCATGGTGAAACACATGGGGCGAAAGCGGGCAAAAAACCAGTCCAATCAACACTGCCGCCAGAAAAATCGCCCATGAATCCGGGCGCAATATATGCCTGTAAGACAAGTACAGGCCGGCCAGAATAATCGCCAGCAGGCCCACAGTACCCGTCAAGCCTGAGACTCCTCCCAGCACCAGTGCGGCAGGCGATGGCAGGCTCATGGCAAAGGCAGCCCGCATGGCACGGTTGGATGCAGGACTCACCGGATACGGGGCAATTCGCTTGTAAAGGCGGCTGATGGCAACGGCCGGCGGCCGAAGCCGCACCGCATCGGCCCGCACAAAACTGGATGCGGTTGGCCAGGCGTACACGCGTTCCAGCCGTGCATGGGCGGCATCGCCCCAAAAAAGTCGATTCCGCATAAGGAGCGGCCAATGGCCAGGTGCGGAAAAAATAACCATTACCAGCAGGGCGGCCAGAATACTTAAATGTATTCCCTCGCGGCGCACTGGGCCGGTCAGCCAGAGCAGCGCGGTCATGAATACGCCCGCACCGGCCGCGATGTACCACGGCAATAGCGGGTAGGCCAAAGCGGCTGCCAGAAAAGCGCCGGCAAGTGTCTGATGAAAGGTCAGTTTCAGTCGCTGTTGAAACAGCTTTCGGAGGATCAAATAAGTCAGCGAAGCGCTGATAAAATAAGCCGCCACTACCCAAGTCGCGCGAAATCCAAAAACCGCCATCCCCCAGGCCAGGGGCAGCAACGCGGAATAGACAATGGACTGGTAAAATTCGCGTCTGGCGACCGGCCAGAAAAGATAGGGAGCCGCGCATGCCGATACCCTGGCTGGCGCGGCCGTTGCGGGAGGACTTGTATCTGACCGAATCATCAGGACCGCTCCTGCCTGCCGGCCAAAGCAGTGGTTCGCGCGTTTAACAATTTGATTCCACTGGAAAGCGGCAGACGTGACGGACACACATAGCTGCAAAGTCCACATTGCACGCACGCGGTCGCCTCCTGTTCACCAATTGGCGGATAATCAAGGCGCAACTGGCCAATCAGGGCAAGCGGATTAAGTTCGACCGGGCAGACGCTTACACACCAGCCGCAGCGGATGCAATCGCATTCCAATTCCGCTGCCGGCAGGTCTCGGACGCTCAGCGAGCCAGTGGCCCAGTCGATCTGTCCTGTTTCCGGATTCACCTGCTGTCCGGTCAGCATTCCACCGGCAATGCAGTCGCGTCCTCGCCATGCGATACCGGCACCATCCAGAATTTTTCCAATGTTTTCCCCTGGTCTGACATAGACGATTCCCGGTTCGGCACCGTCGGAAAAAATCTCCAGTGGGCGCACTCCAGGCCCGGAACCGTTAATCAAAGCGCATCCTATGGCCCAACAGGTGACCGCATCAAGACAAATCACACCGCGATCCAGTGGCGATTCATTGGCGTAAAAACGTGATGAACAGACGGTCCTCAGCAAAAGCAGCGGATGCGCCTGTGGGTAGCGGTCCAACAGCGGCACCAGACGATAGGATTTTTCGGCCGCCTCAGCTCGCCAGGTTCGCCGCATTGATTTGTCATGCCGATTGATCGCAATGATTACCTCTCGCGGCTCCAGACAGGCCACAATAAGCGCCAACCCGGCGGTAAGTTCCTTCATGGCAAAAAGCGTCAAACCCGCATTTAATTGTGATTCCGGCTGTTCAGCCAGCAGGTTCAACACGAGTCGGGTGCAAGGCCGGTCCGCGAGTTGTTCAACCGACTGACGCAAACCAAGCATCCAGTGCGACGTTGCATCCGGGCAGACGGTGGCCAGGAATCGGCCCAGTGCGGGGCGATCTTCCGGGACAGGCGGGACTTGGATGCATGAATCCCGCGGAGTATCCGGAAAGCTGGGCCACGCTTGAACGCGCCAAGCCGGCGGGCCAAAATAAAGGCCACCAGCCATTCGTGACGAGTTAAAACCGAATAATCCCATGACATCTCACACAATTACTAATCAGATACATTTATACCGCCCCGGCAGTCATTTGTCCGCTTTGACAGAGGCACGTTCGTCCGGTGATCTCATCCGTATATGTCGTGATGCGCAGGTGTGACGTTGGTTCGGCGTACCGTACAATGCCTTGGTGCGTCCGCACACTGGTCATGCGCATAAACCGGGACCAACCGCTATTTGCTGAATCTAAACGATTGTATCACCCCGCCCGTCCGGCGGCGGTACGCCTGTTCGGCCGCCATCCCAGAATTTCAGGCCAAGGTTGATGGGGCAGAGATTATTGAAGCGCATTGACGCCCGCAGGCAGTTTGCTAACATAGCACGCTAACCGACGAACAGCCCGGCCAGCTGTTTACGCCTTTCTATAGCGAGTTGGCCGGAATCGAAGACGTTTCGGTGTTTTAGTTGTTAAATCCGTGGCTGGAGTAAACGAGATGATGTTCAGTAACATGCTTGGCGCTGTCACTACAACTTTGCCGGCGGTTAATGCCGCTGTGGCGAAGGTTGGCCATTCCACTGGTGCGCTCATCCATCTTCAACCAGTGGATATCGCCATTCTTGTAATCTATCTGCTGTTTGTGGTGGGCATAGGCGTTGTTACCGGGCGGGGCACGAAAACCAGCGAAGATTTCTTCCTGTCCGGTCGCGGCATTCCCGCTTGGATCACCGGCTTGGCATTCATATCCGCAAACTTAGGCGCCTTGGAAGTGATGGGCATGAGCCAGCAGGGTTATGAATATGGCATGATGACGGCCAATTATTATTGGATTGGCGCTATTCCCGCCATGGTCTTCATGGGTATTGCCATGATGCCGTTCTTTTATGGCAGCAAGGTGCGCAGCGTTCCTGAATTTCTAAAACGCCGCTATAACGAAGGCTCCCGCTTTATAAACGCGTTCACATTTGCCGTATTCACACCTGCGATTTCAGGCATCAGCATGTATGCCATGGCCGTAGTTTTGCAGGACTTTCTCGGTTGGCATTTTGGTCCGAGCGTCTGGGTATCGGCAGCTGTCGTATTGGTTTATACCGCATTAGGCGGATTAACCGCGAGTATTTACAATGAAGTATTGCAGTTTTTCCTTATTGTTCTGGGCATAGCGCCAATTACCTTTATTGGACTGATCGCCAACCATGGCTGGGGACATTTCAAGCATTGGCTCAATACCCATCAATTACCATTCCTACCGCCAGACCAGGTTGCCACAATGGCGGTGAAAACGGGTTCGCTGGCGAACCATGCAATGGGCAAATTAAACGCCGCCACACAGCAGGCGGCCACCCATATCACGCAGTTACCAGGTAAGCAATGGCTACATACATGGATAGGCACCACGTCAAACAGCACCAACACGCTGCATATCACGTGGCCTGGTATCGTACTTGGATTGGGCTTTGTGCTTTCATTCTCCTACTGGTGCACCAACTTCCTGGTTGTCCAACGGGCCTTGGCGGCCAAAGATATGAATTCCGCGCAGCGGACTCCGCTGTTGGCGGCATTCCCGAAAATGCTTTTTCCGTTCATTGTGATTTTGCCCGGCCTGTTGGCTCTTCCGCTATTGCCACACCTGTTCCCAGGCAACACCAAAATTGGCGGTCATCTGATTCCGGCGACGGAATCTATTAACAATGTCATGCCGCTGCTTATGGCGAAATATTATCCCGCGGGTCTGCTTGGCCTGGGATTGACTGCATTGATGGCATCGTTCATGTCTGGCATGGCGGGCAATGTAACCGCCTTTAACACAGTCTTTACGTATGACCTTTACGGCGTGTTTATCAAACCCAATGCTTCAGACAAGCATTATCTGGCGGTGGGCCGCTGGATGACTGTGATTGGCGTACTAATTAGCGTGGGATTTGCGTATGTCGTGCGTGGCCAGTCGGGCATTATGGGTTACACGCAAACGATTTTTGGAGTAGTAAATGCCCCGCTCATTGCGGTGTTCCTGCTCGGCATGTTCTATAGCCGGACCACCCCTTGGGGCGGTTTCGCCGGATTGCTGGTGGGCACTGGAACATCCGTGACGCTTTGGATTTTCCGTTCCATAAAGGGTTTGCCCTTGTACCACCATTACCACAATAACACCACAGGCGCGTTCTGGGGTGCGGTGTGGGCATTTGCCGCCGGTGGTTTGGTTACGATCATCGTCAGTCTGTTCACGCCCAAGCCCGCGGCGGATAAAATGGTTGGACTGGTATACTCCATGACTCCCAAGCCGCCCGAAGACGGCCTGATTCCATGGTGGAAAAAGCCCATTGTTCTGGGTGTTCTGGCCCTTGTCTTCACGTTTATTTTGAACTGGATTTTCTGGTGATTTCAGGGTGGCGGCCTGATGCCACCGCCCCTACAAAAACTTGCGGAGGTTTCCAAAATGATCGATCTTAGACTCCCGATTGGTCTGTTTTTTCTTTGTGTAGGCCTGATCATGACCGGCTTCGGTCTTTTTTCCCCACATAACATTCCGCATATCAGCCAGCAGATTAATGTGGATCTGTACTGGGGCGTGATCCTTCTGCTCTTTGGCGGAGTGATGACGATCTTCGGTATGAAGGGACAAAAGGCCATCAAAGAAGAAGACAAGTAATTCGCCAGGTCGGCTGATTTTTTGCGACTGGCCAAACCCGTGGCGGCTGGCGCGTTGACTCTGTGGCATTGGCTGAATACGCTGCTATGCAGGCCAGCCCTGTTCGCCAATAAGTCAACGTTTTTCCCAATTCCGCATGCGTATGATGATGTATTGTGAAAGTTGGGCGCTATCGTCACGATTCTATTTCACGGTGCGATCGAAAGCCCATCCGTCAATTTTTCGCGAAAGATATAAAGAAATAGATATTAACAGCCCCTTGCGACGCCGACCAGGCTTATCCCATTTGTTGCCTGCGGATATGTTACACTTATTCCATTGACCTTTCGGGCTTGGCCGAGATAATTTCGAGCCATGGCAGAAATCATCCGTTCATCAGTTCAGCCGGGCTGCGGAAGTGTGCCCATTCCGGGAGCCACTGGAGATTCACCAGTCGCGGACAGGCCGCTGGCACCGCTACGCTTCTGTTCAGCGGCCAGCAGTTCACCGACAGTCGGTTTGGACAAAGGCTGGCCGGACATCAGGCGTTTGACATCGTCTGCGTCGACGGTTTCATATTTGATAAGGGCGTCCTTTAAATCGGTCAGTTCGCGCTTACGCTCAACCAGAATGTTGCGAGCTTCCGTATAAGCGGTGGTAATAAGCCGGTGCACTTCGCTATCAATAAGTTCGGCGGTTTTATCGCTGTACTCCCGCGGGCTTTCAAACCAGTTGGCATTTTCCTCAGGGCCGAAGCGTATCGGGCCAAGCGCATCGCTCATACCAAGCTTACAGACCATTTCGCGCGCAATAGCGCTGGCTTGTTTAATATCCTGGCTGGCTCCGGAAGAAATCTCGCCAAGATACAGCTCTTCAGCAACGCGGCCGCCGAAAAGAATCCGAAGCTCCGCCAGCAGATACCCGCGGCTGTGGGTCATGCGTTCCTTTTCCGGCAGGGAAAAAGTGGCTCCGCCGTAAGGCCCACGCGGAATGATGGTCACCTTATGCAGCGGGTCGGCACCAGGCGCAAAATGCTGAATGACGGCATGGCCAGCTTCGTGCCAGGCGGTTAGAACGCGTTCTTCTTCGTCCACCACGCGGCTTCGCCGTGCCTTGCCAAAGCGTATCTTGTCCCGTGCTTCCTCCAGATCGGTCATTTCAATTGCTTCCCGATTCAGCATGGTGGCAATAAGCGCGGATTCATTAATAATCGCCGCAAGGTCCGCCCCGCTGAACATGGGTGTTTGGCGGGCAAGACGCAGCATATCCACATCCGGGCCAAGCTTCACTTTGCGCGCGTGAACCTGAAGAATTTCATAACGGCCCTTGATATCCGGCAACGGCACCGTCACCTGGCGGTCAAAACGGCCCGGACGGGTCAGTGCCGGGTCCAGAACATCCGACCGATTGGTGGCAGCAATCACTATGACCTGATCGTTGGTATCAAACCCGTCCATTTCCACCAGAATCGCATTCAAGGTCTGTTCGCGTTCGTCATGGCCGCCACTGGAAAAGCCATTGCCCCGGCGACGACCGACAGCGTCAATTTCATCCAGAAATACGATGCAAGGCGAGCTTTCCTTGGCGGTCTTGAACAGATCCCGCACGCGCGAAGCGCCTACGCCCACAAACATTTCCACAAAATCTGATCCGCTGATGGAAAAGAATGGCACGTCCGCCTCGCCGGCGATCGCCTTGGCCAGCAGAGTTTTACCGACACCGGGAGAGCCAATCAGCAGCACGCCACGCGGAATCCGTCCGCCCAGCCGCTGAAACCGCCGCGGATTTTTCAGAAATTCCACAATTTCTGAAAGTTCCTCCTTGGCTTCCTGTATGCCTGCCACATCGTTGAAAGTAACGTTGGTGTGTTCCTTGGAAAGCAACCGATGGCGGCTGCGCCCGAAGTTGCCGATCATGCCAATTCCGCCGCCACCGGACCGAAGTTGGCGCACAAACAGAAAATAGACAATAATGGCCAAGATCAGGTAAGGCAGCATGTCCAGAAAAACATACAACAACTGATTGCTCGGGTGATAGTGAAATGTCACGCCATGGGCCGCCATCTGCTGGCTTATTTTATTCCAACCCCAGGCCACAAAACGTCGTGGCTGGCGGGTTGCCAGTTTCAAGGCAGTGTTGACCGGGTCACCGGGCAGAGGCTTGTTAAGTGTGAAAATAATGCTGCCATCATGATGAAATACCACCGATTTGATGTTGTTGAGTTGAAGTTGTTTCTGATAGGCATCATAGTTCACCTGCTTGGGTGAAGCTCCGGTTTTCAGCAGCAGCAGCAGAACAGAAACCACCGTAATAATGACCAGCCAGGTCAAGGTACTGCGGCTCATAAGAAAGCTGTTTTTGTCACGCCCTGGCTTATTTTCCGGCGGGGTTGGTGCGCCGCCGGGAGTTTGTTGATTGCCAGAAGGGCCTGGTTTGGGGTCCGCCATGAGTTACCTCTTCAAATTCCGGTTGATCGATCCGCTTGGTCGGGTGGCCGGTCCATGCATTATAGTATGCCAGCCGGGACAATAAAATCCCGCCTCTCTCTCTTTCTAGACCTCCATGTAATAGCTTATCCGTTATTTTACGGCAAGTTAATCAAGGGATTCTCCCGTTTTTTTGAAATCGCGATTTTTCCACGCAACCTGACGACACTTCCCGACACGGAGCAATAGCGATCCTGTTGCCGCATTTGGCTGATTAGCATACCATAAATGTCCGGAAATACCCGGCCGGGCGAGGGTTCGCCGGCGGAGTGAAGAATCGGCGACCACTGGAAACCGGGCATCGCCATTAAGACATCGTGGATGGTACAGATTGATGGCAAACAGCCCGCGGACCGCGTCAAAAGAAACTTTCTGGCGCACTGAAAACAAGCAAATTTTTGTTCATCCACCGGTGATACGCCTTTGGGCCAAGGTGCGGCTGGTTTCCTCGGTTGTGATCGCCATGCTGGGCGGAGCCTTGGCGGTTATGGCGCTGTTCCGCCCGGATTGGTTCCGCTTTACCAATCCGCAGGCCTCCCATCTGCTCGCACCCGTTATTCTTTTGCTGGCCGTGGGGCAGATGATGCTGGTTATTAAGTCGGTCCTGGGCTGCCTCGCCGTGGTGCGAGCCGACTGCATTAATGTGCGCGGACGGCGCTATACTTGGAAAAACATTACGGATGTGACCATGGACCGTCCGCAAACTGGCTCTGCGGACAAGCCGGCGCTAGTACTGCACATTCAGAAGAAAAACAAAATAAAACAAGTGGTAATGGTGCCCGACGGGATGGTGGATCAGGAAGCTTTGGCCCCGCTGTACCATCGGGTGAACCAGATTCTTAAGCAAGCCCAGGCCAAAATATCAGCGAAAGGCTGATGTCGCCACATTTGTTTCCGTCGGCAAGCGTTCGCCGCTTCCGCTCCGCCGGGCAAAGGCTGTCCTGATTGTGAAGCGTTACTTTTTGTCTTTTCCGGTCAGTTTGCGGATCACAATCTGCACCGGGTCATAGTAGCGGTCCACCACTCGCTCTTTCATGGGAATAATGGCATTGTCCGTGATGTGAATTTCCTCCGGACAGACCTCGGTGCAGCACTTGGTAATGTTGCACAGGCCAAGTCCCGCTTCTTTTTTCAGCAGTGGAATCCGATCCAGTGAGTCCAACGGGTGCATTTCCAGACTGGCAATTCGCACAAAAAACCGCGGCCCGGCAAACTGCTCTTTTTTGTCATGTTCGCGCAGGACATGGCATACATTCTGACAGAGGAAGCACTCAATACATTTGCGGAATTCCTGCACGCGGTCGACATCCTCCTGTTTCATCAGCCATTGGGTATCTTTTTTGGGTGTGAATGGAGGAATCTTTTTATTGACTTTGTAATTCCAGGAAACATCCGTTACCAGGTCGCGCATAATCGGAAAGGCCCGCATCGGATGCACGGTGACGGGTTGATCCTCTGGAAGGGAATCGAGCCGTGTTTTACACATCAGCCGTGGTTTGCCATTGACTTCCGCGCTGCAGGAGCCGCATTTGGCAGCCTTGCAGTTCCAACGGCAGGCGAGGTCCGGTGCCTGCTGACTCTGAATCTGATGGATGGCGTCGAGCACCACCATTCCCTCCTGGACATCCACAGGATAGTCAATAAATTTTCCGCCCTGGGCATCGCCGCGCCAAACTTTGAATTCGCGCTTACTCATTTTTTCTCCTTGGCCTTTCTCTCATCCACCAAAGGCTGAAGGTCCTGGGCCTTGACTACCGCACAAGGCTGCACATTCATGCGGCCGCCCTGGTCTTCGGAAAGCAGATTATGATCGCTCCAATAATCATCATAGCCCGGGTAATCCAGACGACTATGAGCGCCGCGGCTTTCCTTGCGAAGCTGCGCCGCCCGTGCAATGGCTTCCGAGCATATCAGCATGTTTTTCAGGTCCCGGCACAGATGCCAGCCTGGATTAAACATTCGGTTGCCATCCATTATCCCGACCCGCTGGTAGCGTTCCTTGTATTCCTCCAGCTTGCCGATAGCGGTGGCCAGGTCTTTGTCTTCACGGAAAATACCCACGAGGTTTTGCATCGTATTTTGAATATCAAGGTGAAGCTGGTACGGGTTTTCGGCGTTTTCGCGGCCAAAATAGCCGGTCATTTCATTGGCGGCGGCGGCAATTTGTGCCTCATCAAGCCTGGGCGACGGTGCGGATTTGGCATATTCCGCCGCACCCACACCAGCGCGATAACCGAATACCAGAAGATCAGAAAGTGAATTGCCCCCCAGCCGGTTTGCCCCGTGCATTCCGCCGGAGCATTCCCCGGCTGCAAAGAGTCCCGGAACCCGTGTGGCACCGGTGGCCGCATCAACCTTCAATCCCCCCATCGCGTAATGGCATGTCGGCCCGACTTCCATTGGCCCCGTGGTAATATCCACATCGGCGAGTTCCTTAAACTGATGGTACATGCTGGGCAGTTTCTTTTTGACATATTCCGCACCGCGGTGGGAAATATCCAAGAAGCATCCGCCATGGGGCGACCCGCGACCTTCCTTGACTTCGGTATAAATGGACCGCGCGACAACATCGCGTGTGGAAAGTTCCATACGTTTGGGGTCGTATTTCTCCATGAATCGTTCACCCCTGCTGTTGCGAAGAATGCCGCCTTCGCCTCGCACCGCTTCGGTAACCAGCAGCCCCATCACGCCCGGCGGCCAGACCATTCCGGTCGGATGAAACTGGACAAATTCCATATCCAGCAGTTGTGCTCCCGCCTGATACCCCAATGCGTGGCCGTCACCAGTGCCTTCCCAGGAATTGGATGTAATTTTAAAACAACGGCCCAGGCCGCCCGTGGCCAGAATAATGGATTTAGCCTTGAAAATGACAAACTTGCCGGTTTCCCGCCAGTAGCCGAAAGCGCCGCATACACGGTCGCCGTCTTTCAGCAACTGGCTGATGGTGCATTCCATGTACACATCAATTCCCTGGTGAATACCTTTGTCCTGCAGGGTGCGAATCAGTTCCAGGCCAGTGCGGTCGCCCACATGGGCAAGCCGTTTATAGGTGTGCCCGCCGAAGGCGCGTTGCAGAATTTTTCCCTCTGGCGTGCGATCAAAGACCGCGCCCCATTGTTCCAATTCACGTACGCGGTCGGGCGATTCCTTGGCATGAAATTCCGCCATTCGCCAGTTATTTAGATACTTTCCGCCAAAAAGCGTGTCCTGAAAGTGTGTGGTCCAGCCATCCTGGTTATCCACATTGGCAAGCGCCGCGGCGATTCCGCCTTCGGCCATCACGGTGTGTGCCTTGCCTAGAAGCGATTTACAGACCAAGGCTGTTTTCAGTCCGGCTGCGGAACATTCGATGGCCGCGCGCAAGCCAGCGCCACCCGCGCCGATAATCACCACATCATGTTCGTGTGTTTCGTATTTTTCTAAAGCGTTAATTAAAATATCCTCACATCATGAATAATGCCCATGCAGCACAGGCGAATGTACAGGTCGGTCAGCCCCACAGAAAACAGACTGATCCACGCCCATTCCTGATGACGCAGATTAAAAATCGTGACACCCTTCCACAGTTTATACCGGGTACGCGCTGCGCCAGAACAGGTAAAGCAATCCATCTTACCGCCCACCAGGTGCCGCAGTGAATTGCAGCCCATGCTGAATCCGGAAAGTGCCACAACATTCACGAGCATGACCAGGCTTCCCAGACCCATGCCAAAATGCAGGTGTTGGCGGTCCGGACCATAAAAAAAGAACGCCCGAAACGCGTCAAACCACAGGAACAGAAGCACAACTGTCGCCAGGTAAAAGAAATACCGGTGCAGGTTCTGTAGAAGAAATGGGAACGCCGTTTCTCCACGATATTTTCGCCCTTTAGGTTCGCCTACCGCACAAGCCACCGGATCCAGAAAAAAAGCCCGATAGTAAGACTTTCGATAGTAATAACAGGTGGCGCGAAATCCGAGCGGAATCCACAATATCAAAAATGCAAATGAAAAAGGCGGTGCAATTCCCAGCAGGTCTTTAACATCCGGGGAATAAAACGGTGAAAGATAGTACGCCCCCTTGGTGGTCAGCAGATAGTTTGTTCCCGTCCAGGCAGCCCACGTTGAATACACACCAAACGCGACCAGCCCAAGAAACACCATAAGCGGACCAACCCACCAGGCGTCCCGCCGGTCGGTGACACCCAGCCCATGCGGACCGGATTGTACGGAAGGACTGACCACGGATGGATCGGACATATATTTTCTCTGCTTCCTTGTGTTGGGGCTTGTTTCCCGACTCTGTGCCCGCAGCATAGGTGGCCCGGGGGAATTCAAGAAGGCGGTGGCCACCGCAGGCGAAGCGGACGATTCAATCGTCCGTAAAACTCATCTTGCCGGTCGAATTCTAGAGATCACCAAAACCACTGTCAAGCCGCAGACCACACGGTCCCGCTGCCGCCGCTACGTGCCGATTCAGTCGGCCATGCCTTTCAAACCGCGAAACCAGATTCAACGGGTATCCGTGGTGGCAACGCGGAGTTCATGGAGCTTACCCGCACCAGCAACTTCGGCGGCGTACACATTGTCTTGGACATGTGGTGAAAGTTCAGAATGCCGAGCCGCTTTTCTGTGCCGCATTGATCAATGATCCCGGCGAAGCCTTTATGCGCCCCCGCCGGAACTGTTTTCGCCCCGATCGCGCAAACCCGGCCGCTTTACGCTAAAATGCTCCTAGCGCGGCGAGGGTATCTCCGCGAGGCTTTGAGGCTTTTTCAGCTGATGGAAATTCGTAATTTTTGCATTGTGGCCCATATCGATCATGGCAAATCCACCCTGGCGGACCGACTTCTGCAGATGTCCGGTGCCATCAGTGACCGGGAAATGCAGGCCCAGTTTCTGGACGACCTGGATCTGGAACGTGAACGCGGCATAACTATTAAGGCCAGCGCCGTGACCGTCGGTTACACGCTCGACGGCACCCGATACATGCTGAACCTGATCGACACGCCCGGCCATGTCGATTTTCATTATGAAGTGGCCAAGGCGCTTCAGGCTTGCGAAGGGGCGTTGCTGCTGGTGGATGCGACCCAGGGCGTTCAGGCCCAGACTGTGGCCAATGCCTACGCCGCCATTGAAGCCGGTCTGGAAATCATTCCTGTCATAAACAAGGTGGATCTGCCCAGCGCCCGTCCCGACGAAGTTGCTGAAGAAATGGAGCAGGTTCTGGGCATAGACGCGCTAAGCTGCGTTCGAGTGTCCGCTAAAAGCGGACTGGGTGTTGAAGAATTGTTCCGCACCATTTGTACCCGCTTGCCCGGTCCCCGCGGCGAAGCGAACAAGCCGCTTCAGGCCCTGATATTTGACAGCAAATATGATGATTATCGTGGCGTGATTGTCTATATCCGAATGATGAACGGCCGGCTGGCCATAGGCCAGAAAATTCGACTTATGGGCAAGCAGACCGTCCATCAGATCACCGACCTTGGAAAATTTTCGCCCAAGCCAATTCATGTCGATTCCCTGGAAGCAGGCGAAGTCGGCTTTCTGGTTGCCAATATTAAAACGCTCAGCGATGTGACCATCGGCGATACTGTCACCGACGCCTTTAATCCGGCACCTGAACCGCTGCCGGGTTATCGCCCGCCCAAGCAGATGGTCTATTGCGATTTTTATCCTGGTCCGGATACCGAATACACCCAATTGCGCGAAGCGCTTGAACGCCTGCGCCTCAATGACTCCTCCTTCACGTTTGAGCCGGAGAACTCCGACGCGCTTGGCTTTGGTTTCCGTTGCGGGTTTCTGGGACTCCTGCACATGGAAATTGTGCAGGAGCGACTCGAGCGCGAACAGAATGTGCAGGTGGTGCAAACCGCCCCCACCGTTCCTTATGAAATCATGCTCAATGATGGCAGCATCAAAATGATTGACAGCGCCTCCGGTCTGCCGGATTTAAGCAAGGTCAAGGAAATTCGTGAACCGATGATTAAAGCCAGCATTATTGTGCCGGCGGAAAATATCGGCGATATTTCCAAGCTGTGCCAGGACCGTCGCGGCATTTACCGCAAGACCGAATTTCTGAGCCAGTCTCGTGTGATTATCGAATATGAAATGCCTCTGGCCGAAGTCATTTTCGACTTTTTCGACCGTCTGAAAACCGCCACGCGAGGCTATGGCACGCTGGATTACGACCTGATCGGCTTTCATGCGGACAATCTGGTGCGAATGGATATTCTGGTCAATGGCGAGGCGGTTGATGCCCTAAGTCTGATTGTGCATCGCGACAAGGCGGAATCCCGCGGTCGCGCCATTATTCGAAAACTTAAGCAGGAAATCGGAAAACATCTGTTTGAAGTTCCCCTTCAGGCGGCCATCGGATCGCGCGTCGTGGCGCGCGAAACCATAAGCGCCATGCGCAAAAACGTAACGGCAAAGTGCTACGGTGGAGATATCAGCCGCAAACGCAAACTTCTGGAAAAGCAGAAGGAAGGCAAAAAGCGGATGAAACAGGTGGGCCGCGTGGAAATTCCGCAGGAGGCGTTCATGGCGGTTCTGGAACCGGGTGACTGATCTCCCCGGCCCCGGACGCAAGCCCTCACCGAAATTGGCGAATCGCCCGGACGGCACGGTATTGTTTAAAAC
>JAJZOA010000167.1 GCA_021852225.1 Planctomycetota bacterium | reverse complement strand
AATGCAGTCCATGTATCACCATCCGCACCACGAGAAAAAGTGAGCAGACCATGCCCGATACACCCCCAGCCCATGTGACCGGCCCGACCGTCCGCTGCCGCTGGTGCGGCTATTCGGCGGCGGGCACCGGGGAAACAAGCTGCCCGCGCTGCGGCGCCACACTGGCCATCAGCGTCCGGTCTGATACCGCCGGCTGGAGCGAACTTCCCCCCGTTGCCAACATGACGCGCATTAAACTCGGCGACAGCACCTGCCAGATTGAAGGCCAGACCGTGCCCGTGGCCGATTTTAATTTGCGAGGGAATGATGGCATTTTCTTTTCGCACCATTATCTGCTCTGGCGGGATGTAACCGTCTCGTTAAATACCATGTCCATCGCGGGAGGCATCAAACGGTTGCTCGGCGGTCTGCCCCTGTTTATGACGCGCGCCACCGGTCCGGGGCATCTGGCGCTTTCGCGTGATGTGCCGGGCGAGATTATTGCCATCCCACTGGACCCCGGCCAGGAAGTGGATGTACGCGAACATATGTTCTTGGCGGCCACAGGCCCCATAGATTACCAGTTGCGGGATTCAAATATCTGGTTTCAGCAGCGATCCGGCCAGAACAATGACGACATCGAAACCTTTTACCCCATCGGCTGGTATGTGGACCGCTTTTTCAGCGATAAACAGCCGGGGCTTCTTCTGCTGCACTGTTCCGGCAACTGCTTTACCCGAATGCTTGGCCCGGATGAAACGCTGCTGGTGAAGCCAACCGCGTTCGTCTTTAAGGACAAAGCGGTTCACATGCAGTTGCATTTTGAATATCCGCATTCAAATCAGACCTACACCGGCTTAAATCCGCGGCTGATCGGCTATCGGCCAAAGTTCACCTGGGTGGCGCTGCGGGGACCTGGGCGTGTGGCGATCCAGTCCGCTTATGAACCAATGGAAGGCGAATATTCGCGGGTGGACTGGTCGAGTGCGTGTACAAACCGCACATGGTAGCACAGTGCGTCAATTGTGCAGGCCACTGTCCATGTTGCCGATTAATTCCGCCGCGGATTTTGGGATAAGGTGCGGAGAAACTGGCTGAAGAAAAGGCCGGTATGCGGCGCAGGCTGGATATCTACGAATCGAAGCTTACACCGATGCATCCGGACCTGACGGGATGAAGGATATATCGGCGGCGAATGTCGGCAAAAGGAGATGGAACGGAAATGGGAGTTAGAACCGCATCGGGTGCGTTTGTCGTGGTCATTTTTCTGTCGTGCTGCGTGCCGGTTCAACTGACCTGCGCGGCGGAGGCGGCTTCCGCGGGGGCCGTGCGAGCCAACCGTCTTGATCTTCAGGCACTCGTGGCATTGCATGAGAAGTCAGCCAAGGCGACCGCCATCGCCGGACACGACGCTCTGATGGCCTGTCTGGCCTGTCCCGGTGGCATGGATTCCTGGCTGATTCGCGGATATGTGGCGGCCCATAGTGGGTCCCTTGGTGATGCCCGGCAGTTTTTTTGCGTGCACTGGAAATCAGACCGCGATGCGCCATGGTGCTTAATGACCTTGCCGTGATTGCCTGGCGGGAAAAAAGCCGACCGCTGGCGTGCAATTATTTCTTGAGGGCATTGCGGACCGGTCCGGTGGATCGCGATACCGCGGACAATATATTTTCGTTTCTGCAGCGTGTGGATACAGCGCATGGGCGGTTTCTGAGGCTGAAAAATCAGTTTGCCGCAGCGGATAAAGTTTTGCAGAAAAAAATGGCCGCGCGGGGACTCGTGCGGCAGGGGGCTAATTGGATATCCGCCCAGCAGGCCCCGGTTGTCGCCTATTGGGACAGGGATTACGAAACCACGCGCCGCAATCTGGAAACCCAATTTGCGTTCGATCGCAGGCAACTTCGGTCAGAAGCCCGCGCGATGCGACGCGCGCGTCTTGCCGTGGCCAGCTATTCCAATCAACTGCGGGTAACTGGCCAGGATTTTAATAATGCGACCGCTATCCAGCAGGCCCTCCAGCAGGCGCAGATAGCGGAGCAATTGAGCTTGCAGAACCGCGACGCCACTCTTGCGGACATGAATCATCTGCGATCGCGGGCGGTCTGGCTCATAAAGTCTCCGATTGGACAGGTGTATAACCGCCGCCTTCAGTTGTCTTTGCCTCTTGCCTTTCGGGGCGCGGCAGCACCCGAGAATTCCGGAAACGGCCTTCCGGACGCTCCCGTTGTTCCGGGCCAATTTCAACCGGCCGCGGTTGGGAGCGTTGGGGCGTCCTCAACGGGGTCGAATCAGGCCGACCCGAATGTGCCGCCGCATGGTGCGATCCTGGCCGCGACTGTGGGGCAGTCGGGTTTAGATTCCAGCGAAGTTGCGCGGAAATCCGCAGAAAATCTGAAGCTACAGGCGCAGCCTGCTCCGATAGCGGCGGCCATTCTTCATCGGCGGGCCGAAATTGCCGCTGCCAGACTGAAACTGAAGCAGGCCGCAGTCACCTGCAGAAATTCCCTGCTCAAATCCGACCGACAGGAAATGCGTGAGTTGCAGGCGGCGACTCAGGCTGCAATGAAGGCCAGCAATGTCAGCAGCGTGGTCGAAGCCCAGCGCGTTCTCAAGCAGGTGCGGGCCGATTATAAAGTCTGTTTAACCGATGCTGTGATTGCGGATCTGGCTGCCAAAAATTCACTTATTCAGCCAACGGACGCCGCCGTTCAGAAAATCGTTAAGCAGCGGGCCAGGCGAGTGGCTATGGCATTGGATGCAAATAAGCAGGCCGAGGTGAATTATCATTCGGCGATTATTCAGGCCGACAAGGCCGAAGTGTCACAAATTCAAGTCGTTATTCAGAATTCAATGAAATCCAGCAATGTCAAAGACAACTGAAGGCGGCGGTTATA
>JAJZOA010000308.1 GCA_021852225.1 Planctomycetota bacterium | reverse complement strand
CGTGATTGGCCTGATCGGATGATTAAGTGAAAACCTATGGATACTCAAAATGCCACCTAGCCGCATTTTTGCGTTGCCTGGCAAACAGCTTGATATCGATTTTGACTGACCTGCATGGCGCCGGATATAATGAGTCTAAATGGGGCAAGGCTGAGATTTTGGAAACGTTTTGGTTTAGAAACTGCCAAGGCGTGCGCACCTGGGCTTATTGACAGGGAACAGGGGCGCTTGATCCGCAAGATTGATCTGTCGGCAGAACAGCGCACGGTTTAAGCAGCTTTGCCTACCGACGGCTAGTGTGATGTGTCGTTTTTTTCGGGGAATAATAATTTATGAACAATCCACTTTCACCAGAAGAATTACGTCAAATGGATGCTTACTGGCGTGCGGCAAATTATCTGTCCGTCGGGCAGATTTATCTATATGATAATCCGCTGCTTAAAGAGCCATTAAAGATTGAGCATATCAAACCAATGTTACTCGGACATTGGGGAACCACGCCGGGACAAAATTTTATTTACGCGCATCTGAACCGCGTAATCAACAAATATGATCTGAACATGATTTATCTATCCGGACCGGGGCATGGTGGACCGGCGGTGGTTGGCAATGTCTATCTGGAGGGTACTTACAGCGAAATATATCCCAATGTCAGCCAGGATGAGGCAGGCCTGAAGAAGCTTTTCAAGCAATTTTCATTTCCCGGCGGAATTCCGAGCCATGCTGCCCCGGAAACGCCGGGATCAATTCATGAAGGTGGCGAACTTGGCTATTCAATAAGCCACGCGTTTGGCGCGGTTTTTGATAATCCTGACCTGATCGCCGCCTGTGTGGTGGGTGATGGAGAAGCGGAAACCGGCCCTCTGGCCACGAGCTGGCATTCGAATAAGTTTCTTAATGCCAAAACGGATGGAGCGGTGCTGCCAATTTTGCACCTGAATGGCTACAAGATCAGCAATCCAACTATTCTGGCACGCATAGAACCCGAAGAACTGGAACAATTGCTGCGCGGTTATGGCTGGGCACCGAGTTTTGTTGAAGGCCACGAACCGGACCTGATGCACCAGGCCATGGCGGCGGCTTTGAATTCGGCAGTGGAACGCATCCGGCAAATTCAGCAGGAAGCGCGCACACAAGGCAATACCATGCGCCCGCGCTGGCCCATGATTGTGCTGCGATCGCCCAAAGGCTGGACCGGTCCAAAAATAATTGATGGCCTGCCCGTGGAAGGATCATTCCGCGCCCACCAGGTGCCGCTGTCAGATCCGGCCACAAATTCCAGTCATCTTAAAATGCTGGAAAAATGGATGAAAAGTTACCATCCGGAAGAATTGTTTGACGACAAAGGCCGTCTGAAATCAGACATAGCCGCGCTGGCTCCCAAGGGCCGACGGCGTATGGGCGCGAATCCTCATGCCAATGGCGGAGTTTTGCTGCGGAACCTGCGGATGCCGGATTTTCGGAATTATGCCGTTGCTGTTCCGACGCCGGGCATCACGGGCATCGGTGATACGCGCGTACTTGCTCCGTTCCTGCGCGACATAGCCAGACTGAATTCCGCTCCGCGAAATTTCCGCGTATTTGGCCCGGACGAAACGCTTTCCAACGGATTGGGCGCTATATTTGACCAGACCAATCGCCAATGGGAAGCACGCACTGTGCCCAACGACGAATTTCTTGCGGAAGTCGGCGGAGTACTGGACTCCATGCTCAGCGAGCACCAGTGTGAAGGCTGGCTGGAAGGATATCTGCTGACGGGCCGCCACGGCGTATTTAACTGTTACGAAGCATTCATACATATTGTTGATTCTATGTTTAATCAGCACGCCAAATGGCTGGAGGTTACGCGCGATCTTCCCTGGCGTGCGGATATTTCCTCATTGAATTATTTGCTTTCGTCCCATGTCTGGCGTCAGGACCATAATGGCTTTACGCATCAGGACCCCGGCTTTCTGGATGTGGTCGTGAACAAAAAGTCGGATGTTGTGCGGGTGTATCTGCCGCCGGACGCCAACTGTCTTTTGTCCGTCATGGATCATTGCCTGCGCAGCCGACAGTATGTCAATGTCATAGTGGCCGGGAAACATCCTTCGCCTCAGTGGCTGGCAATGGACGCGGCGGCGGTTCACTGTGAAGAAGGCATAGGTATCTGGAAATGGGCCAGCAACGATCATGGCGTTGAGCCGGATGTGGTGATGGCCTGTGCGGGCGATGTGCCCACGCTGGAAATACTGGCTGCGGTTTCGATTTTCCGTCGTGAATTGCCCGATCTGAAAATTCGCGTGGTCAATGTTGTGGATTTAATGAAGCTGCAGCCTGCCAGTGAACATCCGCATGGGCTGTCAGATGCTGATTTTAATTCGCTTTTTACAACGGATAAGCCGGTTATTTTCGCTTTTCACGGTTATCCGTGGCTGATTCACAGGCTGACTTATCGCCGGGCCAATCACCGGAACCTTCATGTTCGCGGCTACAAGGAAAAGGGAACGATCACCACACCGTTTGACATGACGGTACTTAACGACATGGACCGTTTTCATCTGGTGCAGGACGTGGTGGACCGTCTGCCAGGACTAGCCTCCAAGGCGGCTTATCTTAAACAGATGGTTCGGGATAAACTGATTGAGCACAAACGCTATATCAATCAGCATGGAAAGGACCTTCCGGAAATTCGCAACTGGAAATGGGGAACGTAAAACGAATCAGCTTTTTCCGATTTGAACGAGTCCGAATGCGATACCTGTGCGACAGGAATAAGACGGAAATGTCCACGACGCGAAGCGAAAATCATGGAGGACAGGATATATATGCAAAGGCAGCTTTATGGCAAATCGTTCACATAATCATCAGCACACCAGAGAAGAGCATGAAAAGGAACACCAGCATCATGGGGGCGAATCCGCAGGTCCCTACTGGAAACGGATGCACCGTGACTGGCGGTTCTGGACCGCACTGCTGCTGATGCTGGCGGCGATGGCGGTTTATTTACTGTCAGGCAACGAGGCGCTGCGCCCCAATGGGACGGTGCATCCTTCAGTGCCGGCCGCAGGCGGGTAATGGCGGAATCTGCCCCCCATCGCACCTTGGCACCATAAGGCCTCAACCGCCAGCCAATCGACGCATGAACGGCTTTTTTACGGTGTCCAGCAGGAACATCATGACAATGGTGGCGGCTAACAAAACCAATACCATCATAATGGGCACCGGGGTCATCAAAAGCCCAAAGACCGCCATTGCGGATACCACGACCACATCTCCAACGGTGGCACAGAGCAGAAAGGTTCCCGGACGGGACTTCCAGAATGAACCGCTTTCACGCACCAGATACACCGTTGCCAGTCCACTGAATACCAGGGCCAGAAAGACCAGAGTTTGTGTCGCCGGCAAGGAAAGATAATGCCGCCCGGCGTAGAACACAGCGAAGCAGTACAAAAGCCAGGCAATGGCAATAACGGCGGATGACCCCATCAGAATTTTAATATTCCAGCGGTCCGGATGCGGTGAAGAAGTAACACGATCACTGGCCAGGGACATGGTGACGAAATCGCTGGCGAACAGCAGCAACAGCACCAGCCGCGGCGTGGTGACCAGAGAACCGGTGATCAGCAGGCCCAGGCTCAAAAACAAAGCCACCTGAATGGTTTTGGCAACTTTATTGGTGGTGTAGGTAAGCATGCGGCGATAAACTTTCCGGCCAATATCTACGGCATCGGTCAGATGCGAAATGCCCGGCTTGGTAAGCACGAGGCTGGCCGCGGAACGGGCGACATCGGTGGCGTTGGATACTGCAATGCCAACTTCCGCCTGTTTAAGTGCCGGCGCATCATTCACGCCATCCCCGGTCATTCCCGTGATGATATGACGCTTTTGAAGCTGGCGAACGAGCGCAATTTTGTCTTCCGGAAACACGCCGGCAAACACATCGGCATCAATCAGGCCCTTTTCAATGTCAGAACGGTCGGCGGCTTTGTTTCCAATACCAAGCTGCACGGCAATCGCCTGCGCCGTGGATTGACCATCCCCTGTTACCATTCGCACGCGAATGCCCAATGCCTGCAGTTTTGCGATGGTATCATGCGATTCCGGACGCGGTGGATCATGCAGCGAAAGCAGTCCGATGAGTTTTAATTCACCATCCGTTTGAGCGGCCACCGCCATCACACGATTGCCCTGAGCCGCAAGCGCGTCAGCCAGTTGGAGGCTGTCAGCCGGATTTTTGCACAAGGCGACGAGCGTCTTGGGCGCTCCTTTCATGGCACGGGCCTTTTTACCATCAAGTTCCAGTTCGGCTTCAGCTCTTTTGGTGGCTGGATCAAAAGGGATTAACCTGGTCCGTTTCCAGTGAAAGGATTCAACGGGGTTCTGCTGATATGTTTTCAGAATAGCCAGATCAATGGGGTCCTGCGTGCCGGCATCGCAGGTTTGTGCGGCAAATGCCAGAACATCCGGTTCGGACGCACCATTAACGGGTCGGATTTTTTCCAGGGCCAATTCGTTGAGCGTCAGTGTGCCGGTTTTGTCGCAGCAGAGTTCCTGCATGCCGGCAAGTTCCTGAATAGCGGACAGACGCGTAACGAGTACATTCAGTTTGGCCATATCCAATGATGCGGCAGCCTGCGCCAGGGTAAACGTTACGGGGAGCGCCACAGGAACAGAAGCCACCAGCAGAATCAGGGCAAAGGGCAAAATAACCGACCAGGCAATCCCCATCATAAAGGCGTACACAAGAACAATAGCCACCAGGGTCACATCCATGATCAGCAGATATTTGACGATGGAAAATATAATCTGTTCCATGTGGCCCACGGTTTTTGCGCCGCGCACAAGTTCGGCGGTTTTGCCAAAGTTGCTTTTGGCGCCGGTGGCCGTGACTTGTGCCGCCGCCTCACCGCGATTGACGATTGATCCGGAACGGACATCACCGCCTGTGGCAAGTTCAACCGGGGCGGATTCGCCGGTCAAAGCGGACTGATCCACTTGAATATTTCCATGAATAAGATGGGCGTCCGCCGGCACCATGTCGCCCATGCGCAGGTACATGCAATCACCGGGAACCAGATCGCGTGCGGGCACCGGAAGCCATTTGCCATCGCGCATGACCCTGGCGTTGACTTCCAGACGATGGCGGAGAATGTCCAGGGCGGACTGGGCTTTGCCTTCTTCGACAAATCCCAGAATTGCATTACCGACAAGCAGCAATGCAATAATGACAGCTTCCACCGGTTTGTGCAGAGCCAGTTCCAGAATAAAAGTGACTTCGAGCATCCATGGCACGGGTGCCCAGAACTTTGCCAAAAAGGCCCGAACAGGATGTGGCTTTTGTTCAGGAATGGCATTGGGGCCGAACTTTTTGAGCCGTGCGGCGGCCTCCTGCGTGGAAAGCCCGCTGGCGGCATCAATCGCTGGAATGCTTTCCGTATTAAGTGCGGAAGCATGCGGTGCCATAGAATGATCTCCCATGACAGGTGAACAACCGCCATGATAGCGTGTACCCGGTTCGCCGGAAATATGGCACAATCGGAGATGGCCATTCTTGCGAAGTTGTCCATTCAACGTTGCTCAGGCTTTAGATAAGCTTGGTTCCGGGGCAACCGCGTGCGAATCTGTTCTTGCGGCTGTCCGGGTTAAAATCTGACGTGCCGTGTCAATTTCGCTACCCGAGCCATGAGCGAGCACCAAAAATTTGCTCATTTTTATATCGCTTTCATATTGCAGAGCGCTGTTTTTGGGAATTCCGATGCTGAAAAGAGCCGCGCCCAAGGCGGAAAGTCCCCCCACCACCACGGCTCCTTCAATTGCGCCAAATATCCAACCAGCCAACGGGCCAAGCACAAACAGCGGTCCGACACCCGGCACCATGAACATGGCGGAACCAAACAGCAGACCGAGCAGGCCGCCCCAGATGGCGCCATTTTTTCCCCAGAAAATCGCTCTTTCCGGCGCATTGTAATACCCCATGACATGCTGTTCGTTTTCCATGCCTTTGCCCAGAATGGAAAGCTTTTTCATATCAAAGCCGGCTTTCTGAAGTTCCTTGACAGCCTCTTCAGCCCCTGCATGGGTGTCATAAGTTGCAACAACAATGTTTTCGATCGTCATAATCGCCCCTGACAAAAAAGAGAATACACTCTTTGCCCCAATGTATAGTAGGCTCGCCGCAATGCTTTTTCCATTTCCGGGTATAGCCACCGTTGCGGCGAATGATGCGGGGCATCCGGCATTGGTCGCACCGGCAGACGCATAATGAGGCGCACCGCGATGCGCAATGCGACCGCGGCAACGGCCCCCTTCCTTTTTCGGTTGCCAGGCAACGGAATCACAATGTGCAGCCATCCCCCCGAGCGGACGGATATAATTCAGCAAGTGATTGATAAGCCTGTCCAATGTAGAACGACGAACATGCAGGCGGCTATGTTATTCACATTTTCTGAAAGGAATACAACATGAACAGTACAGAATTAATTCACACAGCGCAGGCATTGGTCGCCCCGGGCAAGGGTCTGCTGGCAATGGATGAAAGCAATCCCACATGCAATAAGCGATTTGCAGCACTCGGCATTCCACAGACGGCGGAGGCGCGGCAAGCATATCGGGATTTAATTGTAACCACTCCGCATCTTGGAGATTTTATCAGCGGAGCCATTTTATTCGACGAGACCGTTGGCCAGAAAACAATGAAGGGCGACTCATTTATTGACGCTCTACAAACAGCAAACATTATTCCGGGCATAAAGGTCGATCTGGGTACGACGGATATGGCCGCATTTCCCGGCGAAAAAGTGACCGAAGGCCTGGACGGTCTGCGCTTGCGACTGCGTCGATATCGGGCGGCGGGACTGCTTTTTGCCAAGTGGCGGGCAGTGATCGCCATTGGCGACGGTCTTCCCACAGATTGCTGTATTCATGCCAACATGCATGCACTGGCGCGATATGCCGCTTTGTGCCAGGAGGCCGAAGTGGTTCCGATAGTGGAACCGGAGGTTCTTATGGAGGGCAACCACACGTTAAAGCAATGCCTTGTGATAACTGAAAAGGTACAACATTCGCTTTTTGATCAGCTTTATATGCAGCGGGTCGATTTCCAAGGATTGCTTCTTAAGCCGAACATGGTGTTACCCGGCACAGTTTGCCCGGAACAGAATCATGTGGATGAAGTGGCCAATGCGACCGTGACGTGTCTGCTGCACACTGTTCCAGCGGCGGTGCCGGGAGTGGCCTTTTTGTCCGGCGGCCAATCCGCCCGGCTGGCTTCAGAACGATTGAACACAATGAACGTCCAGTTTAAAGGACGCATGCCTTGGGCGTTAACATTTTCGTTTTCGCGAGCCATTCAGCAACCGGCTCTTGACTTGTGGAAGGGACGGCCGGAAAACGTCATGGCCGCACAAAAGGCGCTCCTTCACCGCGCCAGTTGTAATGGCCGTGCGCGACAGGGACTATACAACCCGGACATGGAATTGTCCCCGAAAACCTGAAGCGATCGCAAGTCCTGTCATGCGGCGGAAATAAGCGGTAAACTTGTACCATGACTGCGTGAATGGAGATGCACATTGACTAAATCCCGCAACAGCACCAAATTAAGATCGATTTCCGCGGCAGGCCGGCGCTCGCAACTGCCACCGATTGCGGGACGACCATTGGCGGAAATAATCCATTTTATGGAGTCCATTGCCCCCCCCCTGCCTGGCTGAAGACTGGGATCATGTGGGACTTTTAAGCTCGCCGCGTAACCGGGACCAGCCCATTAAGCGCGTTTTGATCGCGCTGGACCTGACCGCCCGCGTGAGGGACAAGGCGCTGGCTGCGGAAAATACGCTGCTGGTCTGCTATCATCCGCCGCTGTTAAAGCCGGTGGAAAATTTATGTGTCCGCGATCAGACACCAGCGAGCCTGGCAGTGGAATTAAGTCAGAATAATGTGTGGGTATACAGTCCGCACACAGCGCTGGATATTGCCTCAGGAGGCACCAACGATTGTCTTGCCGCCGAATTGAATCTAAGTGTGACAGGTTCACTTCTGCTTAAGCCAGCAAAAGGAGCGACCGTTAAACTGGTGGTGTTTATACCGGAAAGCCATCTGGAACAAGTGGCCGCGGCGGTATTTGAAGCGGGTGCCGGCAAGATAGGCATCAACAGCCGCTACACGCAGTGCAGTTTTCGCACTCGCGGTACGGGAACATTTTTCGGGGATGAATCGACTTCACCGGCCGCAGGCCGCAAGGGCCAGTTAGAATTTGTGCCGGAAATACGCTTTGAAACAATTGTCCCCCGAAGCCATCTGGCACCGGTAGTCGCCGCGCTGCGGGCCAGCCATCCGTATGAAGAACCGGCGTTTGATCTGCTGGCGATGGAAAACCCGCCGGAGGAACCGGGCCTGGGCAGGATAGCCCGATTCAGTCAGCCGCTGACGCTTGGGCAGATTGCCCGCAATTGTCGCAGTCAACTGAAATTAAAAGCCGTCGCGGTTATCGGCGACCCGCAGACGATATTGCAAAGTGCTGCAATTATTGCGGGGAGTTCTGGATCGGAACCGGCCTCGACCATGAAATTACGGATGATAGATTGTCTGATAACCGGGGAACTCAAACATCACGACATGCTGCATTATGCGGGCATGGGCCTGTCGGCGATTTGCCTTGGCCACGCCGCCAGCGAGCAGCCGGTGCTTCGGTCGGTGGCCAGGCGGTTGAAAGCCGCTTATCCACAATTGAATGTTCAGGTTTTAAGCGGTCCGGACGACAGCCCGATTTTGTGGATGTAATGCCGCCATGGTAAACCGCTCACAAATTGAAGAACCAGATGTCGCATGCGAACACTCCGCCACCGTAGCAATGGTGTTAACCGCCGGCACAACCGGGGCCATTGCTGTGATAGCAATTGCCGGCCCGGAGACCGGTGTAGCGCTGCGGAAGATATGCCATCGGGACCTGACGGACTTTAGGCGATTGGCGACCGGGCAGATCGCCCGGACGGATTTTTATCACAACAGGCAGGTATTTGATAACGGTCTGATTGTTTTTCACAGTCCGACACAGATCGAATTTCATTTACATGGTGGCACTGCGGTGGTAGCCCGCGCGATGGCGGCCTTGCAGGAAATTGGAATACAGGCGGTTTCGGCGGCGGAATCAATTGATGGCGATTTTTTTAAATCCGTACCAGTTCACCTGCAACCCCAGATGCCGCAATCGCAACTTTCGCGGGAAATATGGCTTGAGCTTTGTCGCGCAAAGTGTGATGCCGCAGTGGATCAACTTGCGGGGCAGTTGAATGACGGTCTGCCGAACTGGGCGGATCAATGGCAAAGCCGATTAGCGGCCAGGTCGCCTAGCGCGCATCAATTGCAGCAGATTCACAGGGAAGCGCAATGGCTACGCGCTCAGACGGCATGGTCGCAATTCCTGTTGCGGCCGCCTGTGCTGGCCATTATCGGCGCACCCAACGCGGGAAAATCAACGCTTCTTAATGCCCTTACCGGCCGCCCGGCGAGTATTGTCAGCAATATTCCCGGCACCACTCGCGACTGGGTGGACGAGCCGGCGTTTCTTTCCAGTGGTCCGGTGCGTATCTGTGTGCATCTGGTGGATACCGCAGGCATCCGGCTGACCGAGGATACACTCGAGGCTCTATCCATTGAACGCACAGGTGAGCAGCTTGCCGTCGCGGATATTCTGCTATTTCTGGCAGACCAGTCCCGGCCGCTGGAGCCGCAAACAGCATCCATATTAAACCGACTGGCAAGCAGCCCGGAGCGAAGGCAGCCGCTGATTCTGGTAGCCACCAAGACGGATCTGCCGGCGCAATGGAATCCGTTGGCTGAATATCCCCATCTTCCGGCGGTGCGGATATGCGCGCCCGAACTTGCGGGCTTTGCGGAACTTTCAGACCTTATTTTTCAGGTACTTGGTCTGGCAAAGCTTTCAGCCCCGGCGGAGGTGGCATTTCCCTGCACCTCACGACAGAGTTTTCTGCTGGAGAACCTGGCGATGGCCGCAACATGGGCGGAGGCACAGCGCATTCTTGACACACTTAAAGGGTAAAGCTGTGCGGCAGAAAGCCTAATGTTGACGCCTACCTTACGCAACTGCAACAAGCTTCGCACATCCATTGGCGATCTATTGCAATGATTCATTTCGAACAGCGCGTTCGATTTCCGAATCAGACCTTGCCCCGACCTGGAACCTGAATCCTTCTTAAACCGCAGTTACCCGCAAAAACGACCACGGCATGAGGCTAAAATGCACGACGATTGCCATTGGACAACTCATCCTGCTGATTCATTGCTGACTCCTTGAAACGTTTGTGCAATCAAGGAATTAGAATTTACCCCCGTCAAAAAATTTCCGCCAGGTGGGGTTGGCGGGACGTTTGCCTAAATGGCAGCGGCGAATTTATCGCAAATCTAAACCATCAATCGCACCATTTCTGCTGATAACATCCATTGTCCTGGGGCGCTGGTCATTCAGCGGCACATCAGTGGAAGCTGTGAGAGCTTGCAAATTCAATCCCATTAGCTGGTTATTGCCACACCAACGTCCGTATCCGCTCCACCGTAGAAGAGAAACCACTTATTGCGAAACCAGGCCAGCCCTTCGATGAAGGTAGTACCCGCCTTGTATTGCCCGCTTTTTTCCCACGGTTCCTCTGGCCAGAAAAATGGTTCCGCTGGCCGGTGCAGGAGTTGCGCCGGATCATCTCCCGAAAACAGTGCTTGCCCCGCAGAATACTGGCTGGCCGGGACGCGCGGGCCTTTTTTAATCAGGCCATCGCTCATGCCGTTATAGAAAAATACTATTCCCCGTCGCGTAAGAAGCGCCGGTGGCCCGGATTCGGTTAGCCATGAATCAAAATGTCCGGGTTCGCTTTTTGGCAGTACCAGCCGCAGTTGGCCGCTTCCATCCAAAACCGGCGACCAATTCAAAATATCTTCCGAGTGCGCCAGAAGCGTTTGCCGATTGGTATGCCAATACATCCAATAGCGGCCATGGATTTTGGCGGCAACAACTTGGTTTCCGGCTTTTCGCGTGACAATGGCTCCGGATTTCGACCACAAATTTGCAAAGCGGCCCTTATACGCTTCCCGAAACACCGGCCCGTGATGCGTCCAGTGAGTTAAATTTTTGGAAGTGGCAACGCCCAGCCGCGCCACCTTGTGATCCCACATGGTAAACGTAATCACAAATGTGCCATCTTCAGTTTGGACGATTCGCGGATCCTCACAGCCACCGGGCCATTCATATTTTCCCCATTTACCCGGCGAGGGATATACCACTGGGTGTGGCAACACCTGAAATGAACTCCCGTCGGAACTCTCCGCAAGGCCCACGCGACTGGTGTACCCGCCAATTTCATCACCATGCCGCCCCTCGGCTCGAAATAACACATATAGCTTGTTGTTCCAGGCAATCGCCGCCGGGTTAAACGCATGCGAAAATTCCCAGTACGAAAGACGGTGCGTGTTCGGATCAATAAATACAGCATCCCGATTGGGGCTTAAAATGGGTTGACCTCCGGCTGGACGCATAAAAGGCCCGATCTCCCAGTGATCCGGAGTTATTTTCGCATCGGTCGCCTTCATTTTTATAATCGCCCCGGCGGTGGCCCCGGTCAGCAACGTCATAAATGTTCTTCGATTCATAAAGCATTCCTTCTTAAAAAGTTGGCGGATATCATTATACGCCGACCGCTCTACCGCCTAAAGTTCAGCCTTCGCCGAAGACTTCGCCCCCGGCAGCCGACGCCGGAAATAGGCAACAGTGAGTGGGGTTATCGAGTGTCATTGACACCACGTTGTCATTCATCAGAAGTCCTCTGGCCATGGCGATAATCAATCACACAGTTGTTGACTAAGGTTTCGTGCCTATGGTAAGAAACAACTCCATCAGCCGCCGTATACACCAGAATCACTGCGGAATTTGGCGGCACCGACACTGGCGCGGTGCCAGATACATTATGGGCGATAAAGTCTCCGCTCATAGTGTTGTAAAGATTTACTTTCTTTGACCCAATTTTTATCGTCACCGTCCTCATCCGCTTATAGGGATTGTAGAACAGAAAGGTGGGAAAGCCGACCGGGGCGCTGGTGTCTGTAGAACCAAGATTTATTTGCAAAATGCCGCGAACATTGGTTTTCTGCACCAGCGAGCCAAGCACACCAACATAAACTGCGCCATAAAGGCAGTAATTCGTGGCACCCGCATGATAATTGCGGCCGGATCGCCCGGGATCAAGAAATGATTTTCGATCGCCGGTTGCGATCAGCGGCTGGCCTGGGTAGTCGCGGCGGTATTTTAATCCCTCGTAAGCAATCAGAGATTCCCCCAATGCCCAACCCGGATCACTCTGCCGGGCTGCGGGGTGGAACTTGCCGTAGAAAAGGCGGCTGGCGTTAGCGGTATTCAATATCCATTTACCTAAAGCCGTGGCGTACCGCTGGTCGTACCGTGCCACCGGTGCCAACGCCCACAATTGCGTTGCCGTCTCCATAAAAAAGGCGTAGCCCCCAACGCCCCATGGTCTCTGCGGCGGATGATTCACCGCGCCAACCAAGCCATTGACATCCTGACCGTCCCATTGGGCGTTCTCTACTCCCCAAGTTGGCCGAGCGTGATAACGGCTAAAACACCAGTACAGAAATTTTTTCACCGGATAATGCTTCCTAAGCTCGACGTTCATGCGTATGGCCGCGATAACGCCAAATGGCGTAAGAACTTCGTAGCTTGGATTATTCGATCGTGGCAAATTGGAAAGATATTGCATGCATGCTTTTGCCGCATGGAGAAAAACCGGATCATGCCACCGCCGCCACGCCATATATTCCACCCACGCGATGCCCGCCGCCATGTCCGGCTCACGCCACCTACCGTTGTAGACTGGCCGCATGGTGGAAAAATTGAAGCCGGTATAATTAAAATCATAGCGACCATCTGGCTTCTTAAAATATGGTATGGCGTCCGCCC
Organism: Planctomycetota bacterium; assembly: GCA_021852225.1. The sequence goes on along the minus strand of JAJZOA010000308.1, from coordinate 1,780 downwards.
ATGAGAGGGCTGTGGCGCGACACATCTTCGCCAGTTTCCGTTCAGCGGGGTATCGGGCTGAAATCGCGGCGGCTGTGATATCCGGAAAAATGGTGTACCACGCCGTTGCCTGCGGATTGGCACTCCTGAAATTATTGCCAAACAGGCCATGCCCGACGCTGGGATCAAAAAATCGCTCCAGCAACCGCACATAATTAATTGTCCCCGCGGACATATTTCGCCCCACCAGGGTAGCTCCCCACACGGCCCCCATATCCGAAAGTGCCTGTGCTGATGACCGGACATCAGGTTTTTGATCTACATAAGATGGCATGACAAATGCATGCGCTTCAATGTGGGTAGCTTGTATCATGTGTATCAGCGGCAAAAATGGACCGCTGGCGCGGGAATCAAATACTACCTTATAAAACTGTCTGGAGACCCGCGACCAATTTCTCATCCTATAGGGCTGAGGAATCGCTGGCATCCGGCCGAGCTCCGACGTAAAGACTTGTGCGACCGGATGCGCTTTTATTCGCATCACCATAAGCCCTAAGAATAAAGCGACACATACCGCCGCTTTCGATATGGACTGTCGACGGTGAGACACTACCACACCTCCAATTTGATCATCGACCCAATGACAGTCGTTCGTCCACAGGCCATACATACATTCTTTTTGTCGAGACCCCCTCAACTATTGCATATCCTCGTCACTGGTTAAGACAGTTGTAATACTTGAGGCTGCGAGCCTTAATCCCTGCCGCATGGCCATCAAAGAATACGACGTTTGCTATTCCCGTGGACAGATACGGTTCAGGAAAGTTAACCGTCGTGTCTCCATGCCGATAGCGTAATCCGCTTCCGGCACCATTGGGATAGTCAAAATTCGTTCGGGTACCTGGGGCTCCGGGTGGAATCATTTGGGCTATTGGGGCAGAAGAGTTTAAATCGCCGAAGTAGGACGGCGACGGCCACCAGTTAAACGCGGTCCAGCAACTGCCATTGTTAAACACCTGGTTGGCGTCTCCAATAGCCACGAGATTGGTAGGACTCTTGATATTGGACATCCGGATGTAGGACGGAACCCCGCCGGTAGGATCAGTTCCCTGTCCCACTATCTCCCAACCGAAGCCATTGGGATTGGACGCGTAGGATGTCCCAAAAGCATATGTGATCGGCATCGTTCGGACTGGATCCCAAAACAAAGCTTCGAACTTCTTCGCCATCGAATCGGCCGTGATCCCTTGTTGGCCCGACGTGCCTAGATAAGGTCCCCACTGATATGATGCTGAAAATGGTGGGCTGCTTGTGTACCAATCGAAAAGAACGTCGGACCAGACCGGATCGGTTGTGTTGTTGTCATAGGTCGGCGGCGTGAATCCACCATTAGAACCCGAATACTCCACCGTCAACTGGCCAAGCGACCGCAACCGAGATAAGCAAACCGTACTCTCGGCATCCAGCTTCGCCAAGGCGAGGGCCGGAAGAAGTAGGGATATTAACAGCGCAATAATGGAAATGACCACCAGAAGTTCCACGAGTGTAAATGCCGCCCTTGAACCGCGATCTGATTTTACTGGTCTGTATGGCATTGAAAGCTCCTTAATAACGCCCTCATTTATTCTGATCAAAGGATCTGTGCATTGCCCACTGACCGAATGGGCTACGGTGCGCCGCCACTTGCGGAGGATAACGATAACAAATTAAAAAAACATAACAAACTCTTTATTCTCCTAAAGAGCCATGGAGTTTACGCCGATCTGGCGGGCTACGGTTCCACACAGCCACCGCGACTGTG